>DAOWCC010000117.1 GCA_030639665.1 Elusimicrobiota bacterium
CTGCCAGTAACAAAACAAATTTAGGAACACTATCACTTATGTTTGTGTTTGATTTGACCTATGAGAGATCTGATATCTGTTTAGCAATCCATACTGTTGAGATGGAGATGGGTTGGCATTTATGAAAATCCAAAGAAAAATTAAATGAAGGTGAGAATAAAATTTTCAGCCATCCGACTCTAATAAACATAGGGCGTTTAAGCCCGCAAAAAGGCCAGAAACATCTTATCCGGATTTTTTCCGCGCTTAAAGAAAAGCAAAAAGATTTAAAACTTGTATTTATAGGCGAGGGTGAAATTAGAGAAGAACTTACAATCTTATCCCAGCAAAACAAACTCAGGGTTTTTGATATTAAAAATAAAACCGGAATAAATGAAAATTATGATGTATATTTTCTGGGCTTTAAGGAAAATACTCATAAATATGTAGCTTCCGCTAAACTGCTCGTTTCCACATCCATATGGGAAGGCCTTCCCAATGTTCTTCTGGAAGCTCTTATCTGCGGAACTCCGATAATTTCTTCCGACTGCGCGTCGGGCCCCAGAGAAATACTTGCTCCAAGCACCGATTTTAACAAAACAGCGACTATGCCTGATTTTGCCGAATATGGAGTTCTTATGCCTTCTTTTTCAAGTCCCGATAAGCGAGATATTCCCCTTGAAAATATATGGAGCGCAAACATTGATCATATTTTAAGTTCCCCTCTTACTATGGAAAAATATTCAAACAAAGGAATTAATCGAGCAAAGGATTTTGAAATTAATAAAACCGCCGAAAAGTGGCAAACAATATTGGAAAACTAAAAAAATGGAAATTCAGAAAGAAACAAAATCATATAACCATAAAAATGAAGAATTCATGGAAGCTGAAATAGTTGATGACGGGAAAAGTTCAGCTCGCAAGCGTAATGCCTCAAGAAATAAAACATATCGCGACAATCGAAATCACACAGGAAAACCCCGCTCGCATAGAACAAGATTAAATCCTGAAAAAGCTTTCTCTTCAATGAAATATAAAATTATGGGTTTAATACTGGTAGTGGGAATACTTCTTACTCTATTTGGCTTCGTATTAACTTCAACCATCATCGGCGCCATTATAGGCATTCCGTTTATGATATTGGGAATTTCCTTATTATCCCTTTTCGGAAAACTACTCTTCTCCAAAAAAAATCCCGCAATATTTAAAACTTTCAGGTTCTAACGAATAGATATCAGAAATCCGAGATCAGAAAGCAGTAACGAATTTCAACTTTCTACACTCAATAATTTTAGTGTCACTTCTGTGGGGTTTCTTTTCCGACTTTTTCTACTCTCTCATCTCTGCTCACTGCTTTCTTATTATTCTTGATTATGGCAATTTTAAAATCTTTCCTTGTTTAGGTCGGGTAATTAGGATGTATCTTAAAATGGGGCGGGATATCTCAATAAATTAAGTATGGTAGTTGTATTTGCTACGAAGGAGCGTTCGGAACCCGACTTTTACATTCAGGAGGGTGAGACACGCAAGGGCGACGGCGCGGGGAGACCCTGGTCCTGAGAGTAAATGCAACTGCCATACTCTCCTCTAAATCTTAAACTTTTTCCTCTTTTATTTCTTTAGAGTCTCCATCTTTTTTGATTATAGCGATTTTAAAATCTTTATATTCCTTATAAAGAACAAATCTTACAATTACAATGCTTAATGGCACACTCACTATGATGCCGAAAAAAGAACCTATCCCTCTAATCACTTCCAAATCAATACCAAAGATCAAGAAAATATTTGGAATCCAAGTAAACCCTATAACCGCCACAATGGTATAAGCAAATAAACGCCAAACCAAACTCCACCATACTCTAAGCGTTATATTCCAATCAGGTTCTAAAATTTCAATTTTATCGTTCATATCTTTTCACCTTTGGCAACCCCGCGGGTTGCCGGAGGTTTCTATTTTTTATTAACTTATTCTTATTCATGGCATGCCAAGGGCATGCGGCTACAATTCATTTCTCCCATTCCCCCATTAAAATCTGTTCCAGCTCAAGAGTTATTTGCGTTTTCTTTTTAACTTCGGCCTTAATCTTATTCATAAGCTCAAAGACATCTTCCGCGGTGGCATTTCCCTTATTAATAATAAAGCCGGCATGCTTGATTGAAACCTCAGCCCCGCCGATTCTAAGGCCTTTAAGGCCGCAGCTGTCTATCAATCTTGAGGCATAATCATCTTTCGGCCTTTTAAACACGCTTCCGGCGGACGGATAATCCAAGGGCTGTTTTTCTTCCCTTTGACTTAAAATATCTTTTCTTATCTTCAATAATTCTTTTTTATCGCTTTCCTCTAATAAAAAGACGGCTGATAAAATTATCAAATTCTCCAAGCCTTCAACTTTTCTATAAAAATACTTAATATCTTCCTTTTTCAAAAAAGACACTTTACCGGAAAGGTCCATCACCTTAAGACCTTCAATTCTGTCAAAAACCTCTTGGCCAAAAGCTCCCGCGTTCATAAATACCGCTCCGCCGACGCTTCCCGGAATGCCCGATGTTTTCTCAAGTCCGCTCAAGCCCTCATTAACTGTCAATAAAACAAAATCATCCCATAAAACTCCAGCTCCGACGGAAAAGGCCTTATTGGACATTTCAATTTTTTTTAATTTATCGGTTGAAACAACTATGCCGCACACGCCTTTATCGCTTATCAAAACATTCGTGGCCCGGCCAAGAATATTTATCGGAAGTTTTTCACTATGGCAATAGCGGATAAAGCTTTTAAATTCATCTTCAGTTTCGGGATAGGCCAATAGTTCTATTTGTCCGCCTATGCGATAACTTGTAAATTCTTTCGCGGAAACATTTAACAGACAATCAAATGAGAATCTTTCTTTTATGGAGGAGTAATCAATATTCATTTTTAAAATACAGCAAGAAGCAAGAGGCCAGAACCAAGAAGCAAGAGTTATAAGGAAGTTCCTTATACATCTGATCTCTGATTTCTGACCTCTGACATCTATTCTTTTTTATTTTTCAAGGACTGTCTTAATCTTTTCAAAAGCCCAGTCTATCTCTTCTTTGGTTATTATGAGAGGAGGAGCGAACCTTATGACATTTTCATGAGTCTCTTTACAAAGAAGGCCCATGCCCATCAATTCCTCGCAGAATCTTCTGGCTCCGCCCGCTTCGTCTTTAAGTTCCATGCCTATCAATAAACCTTTTCCCCTTATCTCTTTGATATGCTTGGGGTCAATGGTCCTGAGCTTATCCATGAAATAATTTCCCAATTCATTGGATTTCTCAACCAAGCTTTCATCATCAAGAACCTTTAAAGCGGTTCTGGCAACGGCGCAAGCCAAAGGATTGCCGCCGAAAGTGCTGCCATGATCGCCGGGATTAAAAACTCCGAGAATTTCTTTTGAAGAAACAACCGCTGAAATGGGCATAATACCGCCGCCCATGGCTTTTCCAAGAATGAGCATATCGGGTTTTATTCCATCGTGATCGGAACAGAATTTTTTTCCCGTTCTGCCAAAACCGGTCTGAATTTCATCGGCCACAAGCAAAACTTTGTTTTCTTTGCATATTTCTTGAGCTTCTTTAAGAAAACCCGCGGGAGGAATTATAATTCCGGCTTCTCCCTGAATCGGCTCGACTAGAAAAGCGACCGTATTGGGATTAATGGCTTTCTTTAATTCTTCAATGTCTCCGTAAGGAACAACTTTAAATCCCGGAGTATACGGGCCAAAACCTTTTTTATATTGCTCTTCAGTTGAAAAGCCCACAATCGTAATGGTTCTGCCGTGGAAATTATTACTGCAAACAATTATTTCCGCTTTATCTTCCGAAACGCCTTTGACATTATAACCCCATTTTCTGACGGCTTTAATGGCTGTTTCAACAGCCTCGGCTCCGCTGTTCATAGGCAATGTCATTTCATAACCTGTAAAAGAGCAAAGCTCTTCGAAAAAAGGACCTATCTGATCATTATTAAAAGCCCGTGAAGTAAGGGTAAGTTTTTTCCCCTGTTCAATAAGAGTATCGACAATTTTCGGGTGGCAATGACCATGATTTAAAGCTGAATAAGCGCTAAGCATATCCATATACTTATTGTTTTCAGGATCATAAACCCAAACGCCTTCTCCCTTAGATATCACCATTGGAAGCGGGTGATAATTATTAGCTCCATAGCTTTCAGCCTGATGTATAAGCTTATCGCTTAAAGCTTCTGTTTTGTTTTCCATTTTTTCTCCTGATAGTAGGCGACAACTTTTTGCCTCTATCTTTTTTCTATTTATTTTTTAAAACTTTATACCTAAACCTAATTGAGCTCCGGCATTGCCGTGAAGCATGCTATAAGCTCCAAAGAGATATGTGAACGGAAACGGAATTATTTTAGCGCCAATTGTCATTCTTGATTCTCCAGTCTTAGCCTTTATACCATTAAGCAAAGTATTGGAATTATTTTTAATCTCAAGCTTTGTTTTATCATAACCTAAACCGACAAAGGGTTTTATTATGGGGATGTCGAAAGAAGCTGAAACATTAAAAGAATAGTGATTACCTTTGAAATAATCATATTTTATAGTATCGTAAAAAGCCGAAACCATTACATCGGGAATAAATTTGGCTACGCCACTTTTATAAACGCCGTATCTTAAACCGCCACCGATTATGCTAAAGCCCGATACGCTTATTCCTCTTAATACGACATCTGTGCCGGTTAAGGGAATTCCTGCTGAAACCTGAACATAAGGCAAACCAAAAGAATCAACTCCCGCGTTCTTAAGCACGAGATTTTTGCTATTAGGTTTAAATTGCACTACCGCTCCAAGTCCTATATCAAAACCGGGAAAACTTAATGTTCTGCCGGAATTAAAATCCTGTCCACCTATAAGTCCACCTAAATCCTCTGTAAAAGGTTTAAGAAGTGTGGATGTCACATTGTTTTTAAAATTATCCATGTGATTAGCCCATGCTCCATTAGTAAAAACCATTAAAGAAAGAACAGCTATTGATATCATTTTCAAACTTCTTTTCATATACGCCTCCAAGAACTGCAGATTAAGGTCAAGTTTAAGCAAAAAATTTATTCTCTTTTCTTGCCTCTTACTTCTGACCTCTTGCTTCCCTATTATTATCTCAAAAATTTAGATAAATACAAAGAGATTTAATCGCTATTGTTATATAATTGAGGAAGATGAAAAACAGTTTCCTTCCATTAAACGCTCAAGATATGAAAGACCTTGGCTGGGACTTCGTTGATATTGTCCTAGTTACGGGAGACGCTTATGTGGACCATCCGAGTTTTGCGATGGCGGTCATAGGCAGAGTTCTTGAAGCGCAAGGCTATAGAGTCGCCATACTCGCTCAACCAAACTGGAAATCAAGTGAAGATTTTAAAGTTTTCGGACAACCCAGACTTTTCTTCGGAATATCATCGGGCAATATGGATTCCATGATAAACAAATATACCCATAATAGGAAAATCCGAAGCGAGGACGATTATTCTCCCGGCGGACAAAGCGGACTAAGACCGGACAGAGCGACTATCGTCTATAGTCAGAGGGCGAAAGAAAGTTACAAAAACACGCCTATAATTCTGGGCGGCATTGAAGCGAGCATGAGACGGTTCGCTCATTATGACTATTGGTCTGATAAAGTGAGAAAAAGCATTTTGCTTGACTGTAAAGCCGATATGCTGGTCTACGGCATGGCCGAAAAAGCCATAACTCAAATCGCCAAACTTTTATCCGACGGCGTTAAAATAAAAGATATTCGAGATATCCGCCAAACAATGTATCCTTTGGGCAAAAGCGAAACTACCAAGTTAGCCGACATGCTGTCGGAACTCAAATCCCAAAATTCAAATAACAAATCCCAAATAAATTCCAAAATATCAAAATCTCAAACTTTGAAATCCCCTTACATAAATTTAAAAATGGCAAGCTCGATTATTCTGCCGAGTTTTGAAGAAGCATCATCCGATAAAATAAAATTTTCTGAAGCCACTCGCTTTATTTATGAAGAGACCAATCCCTATAACGCGAAGACATTAATTCAATTTACCGGCAGCCAAGCCATTGTTCAAAATCCGCCGAATTTTCCCCTATCAACAAAAGAAATGGATGATATATATGATTTGCCTTATCAAAGACTGCCTCATCCCTCTTACAAGGAAAAAATTCCGGCCTATGAAATGATAAAAAATTCCGTAGTTTCGCATAGAGGCTGTTTCGGCGGCTGTTCTTTTTGCTCGCTAACGCTTCATCAGGGAAGAATCATACAATCAAGAAGCCAAAAATCAATAGAAAAAGAAATCGCGCATATATCCGCCTTGAATAATAAAGAAACGGTTATTTCAGATATCGGCGGTCCGACGGCAAATATGTATAAAATCACTGCCAAAGATATTAAGATATGCGAAAAATGCAAAAAACTTTCCTGCGTTTATCCCATTATATGCCAAAATTTAAATATTGATTTTAAGCCGCTTTTAAAACTTTTAAAAAAAGCGAGGGAAATGCCCCGAATAAAAAAAGTTTTTATCGCAAGCGGCATAAGAATGGATTTGGCCTTGCTTTGTGAAAACTATATCAAGGAAATAGCGAAGTTTCATACATCAGGCCATCTTAAAGTCGCGCCGGAACATATTTCAAAAAAAACCCTTGAAGTGATGAAGAAACCTTCAAAAGAAGTCTTTATGAATTTTGCTGAAAAATTTAAAAAGGCAAGCGCGGCTTCCGGCAAAGAGCAATATATTCTTCCCTATTTTATTTCTTCCCATCCGGGCTGCACTCTGGAAGATATGGCCCAATTGGCTGTTTTTCTAAAAAAAAATAATTATCGTCCAAGGCAGGTAAATGATTTTCTTCCGGCTCCAATGGAGCTTGCGACTTCAATATATTATACGGGACTTGACCCTTTTAGTTTGGAGCCGGTATTTACGGCAAAGGGAGATGGGGAAAGAAAAATGCAGAGGGCCTTGCTTCAATATTTTAAACCTGAAAACAAGAAATTATTATTCAGAGCTTTGAAAAAAATAAAAAAATTGGGTTTATTAAGACGATTAAAATGAATGTAAATTATCCGCGTTCTCCGCGATAGTTTTGCGTTCTTTGCGGTTTTTTAAAATAATCTTTCTTCGGTGGAAAGCACATCTAATATTTCTTTTCCGTAAAGATTTGATTTAATTGGAAGGAAACCGTCTATCTTTACAAGGTCATCGGCGGTTTTAGGATTGCGATAAGCTATTTTTTCAAGAGTTTCCCCTTCAATTATAACTTCCGAAAGCATATTTCTTTTTTTCGCTGTTTCTATTCTCCAGCGTTTAAGCCTTTTTATTCTATCTTTGACATTATGAAAATGTTCAATTTTTTCTTTGCTGAGAACCGCTTTTTTCGGAATAACCACAGTCTTTTCTTTTAAACCGCGTTCTATGGCCTCTTTAATCCACTCACCGTGCATGGTATAAACATATTTGGTTATGCCTTTATATTCCACAAGACTAATCAAAGCATGAGTCGGACTTTTTGAAAGTCTCAGCATAAGATCTTCAGATATCACTTTAAAAGAAGGAACATTTATTTTAGCAGCCGCTTTTTCTCTGGCGCAATACAACTCTTTCAAAACCGCCAAACTTAGCATATTTAATTTCCGGGACATGCCGAACGAAAGATAACCATTCCGGTCAAATTTAGGTTCCTGAGGCTCCAACTTGGTAAGTTTCACGAATTCTTCCGTTATTTCATCAAGTAAATCATTCTTTTTGAGTTTTGAATGAAACATATCTTTTAATTTTTTAAGATATCTGACATCATTTATGGCATAATCAAGCATTTC
>DAOWCC010000163.1 GCA_030639665.1 Elusimicrobiota bacterium
ATAAGCCTTGAAAGCATTAAGATTTTTTCAAATTGGAAAAAGAAAACCGGCATTGATATTGGTTGGATGAAAAACGGCTATTGTTTTCCCGTTTACAATGAAAGTGACGAGAGAATGCTTAAAGATATGCTTAAGATTCAGCAGTCCCACGGCTTGAACATAAAGTGGATAGATAAAAAAGAAATAATGGAACTTGCTCCAGGTATAAGCGAGAAAGATTTGCGCGGTGGAACTTTTTCTCCCGACGATGGCAGCGCTTCGCCTCTCTTGGCTCTTAACTCTTTTTATGAATATGCTTTAAAATCGGGAGCGGTATTTAAGTTCAAAGAAAAAGCCATTGCAATTTTAATGGAGAAAAATGCCGTTAAAGGCGTATTGACGAATAAAGGAGAATATTTTGCTCCCATAGTTGTTAACGCGGCTGGAGCTTATGCCAAAGAACTTTCAAAAACGGTCGGTATTGATATTCCCGTCAGGCCCGATTGCCATGAGGCCGGAATAACGGAGCCCGTTAAAACGGGTATAAAGCCGATGATGGTGGATATAATGCCGGGCTTAAAATCAAGAAACTATTATTTTTATTCCAATAGTGAAAACCAGATAATTTTTTGTCTTACTCCTTCCCCGACCATATGGGGAGATGACAGGGATTCGACTTCTCAATTCCTGCCTGAAATTTCAAAACGAATGATTCAATTGATTCCAAAGCTCTCAAATATTAAAGTGAGGCGCGTGTGGCGCGGACTTTATCCTATGACTCCCGACGGTTTTCCCATTGTGGATTTTCCCAAGCAATTGAAAGGCTATGTTTTGGCCGCCGGCATGTGCGGGCAAGGCTTTATGCTCGGACCGGGCTTGGGCCGGGCGCTTTCGAATATTATTACCGGCAATAAACCGGAGGAAAATAGAGCGCGAATAAAAGGATTTGAATTAAGCCGCAAATTTGAAGGCCGGGAAAAACTTAAGTGATTAATAAAAATCCTCATGCTCTTGTCAGTAAAGAGCCGGAACTCCTGCATAAGATAAAAAATCTCAAGAAAAAAGTATTTGAAAAAGAGACGGCTTTATTTGACGCTCTTGAAGATTTTGTGGCTATTCAAGCGCGTATAAAAGATTTTTATTCCAAAGTGTATTTGTCCAGACTTGGAAAATATATGGAAAAAATTGAAGAGCTCAAGGAGAAGATGCTTGGCAAGGTTCCTAAGGTGAAAAAACATCTTCCCGAGTTTTCTTTAACCAAGGAAATTGATGAAAATCCCGAAGTGCAAAAAGAGCTCAAAACCATCTATAGGAAACTCGCGAAACTTTATCATCCCGATAGAATCAAGGATATGGAAGAAAGGGATTTTTTAAATCGCCGGATGTCCGATATAAATGAGTCTTTTCAGAAAGGCGATATTGACGGCCTTAGAAGATATCTTAAGCGCGCCGACGCCGAAATGGGACTCGGGCTTTCTTCGCTCAAACGGATAAAATATCTTGACGCGGATTTGATTGTTTTGGGCGAGATGAAGGCTCTTTATGATAAGAAGATTGAGATTGTTAAAGAAAATCAAATGTGTAAGCTCATGAACAAAACGGACACCGAAAAAGAAGAAGTTTATAAAGAAACGGAAGAAAGGCTTAAGTTTGATATCGCTCTTCACCAAAAAATATTAAAAAGTTTAAATAAAGACGAAGAATAAATCGGCGATATGGGATATGTATTCGGAAGTCCAACTTCCGAATATCTTGGATTGGAGACGCAATAAAATAAAGAGTTTTGCGTTATATAATGTATGGCCATTAAACAGACACTTTCATTGTTTTTCCTTTCATTGTTTTTTCCGAGTTTTATATTCGCGCAAGATTCTCTGGTTTTAGATTGGGAACAATGCCGAAAAATCGCTTTTAAAAATAATTCTTCCCTTAAATCCAAAAAATTATCCATAGAAGAATACCGCTATAAATATTTGGCGGGATTGAATGATTATTATCCCAAGATTAGTCTTAGCCATTCTCTCAGGAGAAGCGGAGGCGATTCGGGAGTTTTCAATACTGTTTCCGCCGGCATAAGCGCCAGTGAGAAAATATTTGATTTAAGAACGATTTCTTCCATTAAAATTAGAAAGTTTTCCTATGAGAAAATGATTTTAAATTACGCGCTTGAATCTTCAAGTTTACGCTATGAACTTTCCAATGCCTTTATGACGCTCCTTGTGGCGCAAGAAAAAATATCAGTCAGTTCGAAAATAGCGATTATGCGCGAAAAGAACGCGAGGCTTTTAAAATTAAAATATGAAAGCGGACGGGAAAGCAGAGGAAACGCCATGTATTCGAATGCCTTATATGAAAAGGCCAAGGCGGATCTTATTCGTTCCAAAAGAGCTCTTTCATCCGCGCGAAGAAAATTCGCTCAGTATTTGAATTTGCCTTTGAATAGCGATGTGAAAGTAAAGGGAGATTTTCGAGTTCCCGATTCTCTCTCAAGTTTTAAAGAAGCGATGGATATTATTGAAAAGACTCCGAGAATAATGTCGCTTAAAAAAGATATAGAAAGCGCGAAAGAAAGAAAATTTTCAGCCAAATACGACCTTTATCCGACTCTTTCGGCGTCTCAGTCCATGAGTTGGAGCGGTAATACGGAATTTCCATCTTCAAGAAGCTGGAGTTTGGGGCTTAGTTTGAGCTTGCCTGTTTTTTCAAGCGGTATAACCCATTACTCCAATAATGTGAAGGCGTCCGGTTATTATCTAAAGGGATTAAAAGAGAAGCTAAAAGATGAAATCAGTTCAATCAAGAATGATCTTGCGGCGGCTTTTGATGATTTTTTAAATGCCGTTGATGCCGCCCGAACGCAAGAGATTATGCTTGAGGCCAATGAGGAAAGATATATGGAAGCTCAGATAAAATATATGGCCGGCAAGATAAGTTTTATCGATCTTGATAATATTGAACAGAATCTCGTTGACGCGCGCTTAAACCGTCTTGAATATCTGAAGAACACGAATATTAAAAAGAATTCTATCGATAAGCTTCTTGGCGTGGAATTAGCCGGGAAATAATCATATCCTTTGGAGACTCTATGAAAAAAGTTTTAGTTTTTACAATAATTTTAATCCTGACAGGTTCGGGGATATATTATTATCAAACCAAGAAAGGGAAAAACGGCGTAAAATATATTCAAAGCCAAGCCATAAGTAAAAATATGAGCAAAATAATAGATACTACCGGCGAGGTGGAGCCTTTAAACAGAGTGGAGATAACCCCGTCTTCCCCCGGACGGGTGGAAAAAATTCTTGTTAAAGAGGGAGATAAAATTTTAGTCGGACAAACACTCGCTTTGATGAGTTCGCAGGACAGAGTGGCCATAATGGACGCGGCTCGTTCCATGGATGAGAAAGAGTATGAATACTGGAAGAACGCCTATAAGCCGATAAAAATAATTTCTCCGCTTGATGGAACCATAATTTTAAAAAATGTGGTTGAAAGCCAAACGGTGGGAGCAAGCACCGTTCTTTTCGCTATGTCTGACAGGCTTATTATAAGCGCGAATGTGGATGAATCCGATATAGGGCGCGTTAAAGTAGGACAGAAAGCCGAAATAATTTTAGACGCTTATCCTCAGGAAATCGTAAAGGGCAGAATTTTTCAGATTTTAGACGAGGGAAAAAATGTCAGCAATGTGATTATTTATAAGATTAAAATAATGTCCCGCCGCTTGCCTTCATTCTTTAAATCAAAAATGACCGCGAATATAAAAATTTATCTGGCGAAAAGAAAAAGCGTTATAGTCGCGCCCTCAAACAGTATTACCGTCGATGAAGACGGCGATGCCGTTATTATAACAGGATTTAACGGTGAAAAACCCGTATATACGAAAGTAAAAACGGGAAATGATTTTCAGGGAAGGACGGAAATTATTTCAGGGCTTGAAGATGGGGATTCTCTTTGGTATGAAGATAAGAAATATATTCCTCAAAAATCGGCGTCCGAAAAAAATCCGTTTATGCCCAAGCGTCCGGGCAGAGGCAGAGGAAATAAAGGAAAAAATGGCGCTAAGAAATCCGCAAAATAGCAAAATCCGTCAAGATAATTTGAGCTAAGAGCTTTGAGAAAATGATAGAAATTAAGGGCATTAAAAAAGTATATAAAATGGGCAGCCAATCCCTTGAGGTTTTAAGGGGTGTGGACCTCAAAATAAATGAAGGTGAGTTTATAGCCATTATGGGCGCGTCGGGTTCCGGCAAATCCACGCTAATGCATATACTCGGTCTTTTGGATAAGCCGTCCGCGGGAAAATATTCCATTTACGGCAGAGAAATTTCCAAGCTTAATGATTTTGAACTCGCGCAGTTGCGCGCCAGATTTATAGGTTTTGTGTTTCAGCAGTTTAATCTTTTGTCCAGAATAAACGCTCATGAAAATGTGGCTTTGCCTCAAATATATCTTGGAGAGAAGAAACAAAGTAATCTCGCCCGGCGATTTTTGAAAACCGTCGGTCTTGAAGATAGGATGAGTCACAAGCCCAATGAACTCTCCGGAGGCCAGCAGCAAAGGGTGGCTATCGCGAGAGCGCTTGTAAATAATCCGAAAATAATTTTTGCCGATGAGCCAACGGGAAATTTAGCCTCCGAGCAATCACATGAAATTATGGAGATACTTAAGCAACTGAACGCTGATGGAATTACAGTTGTGATAGTGACCCATGAATCTGCAATAGCCGAATATGCCGACAGGATTATAAAAGTAAAAGATGGTTTAATAACGGATGACATTTTAAAAAAAGGCGTAAAACCTTGCGCGGCTTCCTCTCATAAAGCTTATATTAAGAAAAAATCCTTTCTCAATTTATATGAGATAATCGAAAATTTAAATTCAGCCGTAAAATCCATAATCTCAAATAAAACCCGTTCGCTTTTAACCATGCTCGGAATAATAATAGGTGTTTCAGCTCTAATATCAATGCTTGCGGTAGGCCATGGGGCGCGGAAATCTCTTGAAAAACAAATGTCCTCTTTGGGAACCAATCTTTTGATTGTCCTGCCGGGGCGCAGTCATCGCGGTGGCGCTTCAACCGGCGCCGTGAGCAGATTGGATAAGGCTGATGCCAAAGCTATACTGAAAGAAGTTCCTCATA
>DAOWCC010000196.1 GCA_030639665.1 Elusimicrobiota bacterium
CAAATGCGGCCCCATTATCTCAAGGGCTGTGTCCATATCTTCGCCCTGCTTGATATGGTGGCCCAGATCCCATACGAAACAAATGTGCTTGGGATCGTATTTTCCCATTGCATGATAAATCTGCATTGCCGTTGCCACGTGACGAACGCTGTGGTTCTGCAGGCCGATAGCCACACCATGTTTGTCCAGGATCGGCACGAGCTTATCCCAGTCCCGCTGATGGTGTTTTTTCCATATGAATCGGAGCTATTCTCGGAATATTTCAGAACCTCGCAATCGGCATACCAAGGCAGGGCTAAATCGATATCGGTGGTCAGATTAACCGGACGCAATCTCAAATCTTCGTCTTGTTGCAGTATATTCATTTCACTATAATATCAAATTTATTAAAATCGCCGATATCTCAAAAACTTAAAGATTACTTTTTAAATTGGAAAATTAAGAATGAAAAAGGCGCCGGTAACCTGTGCGGAGCGCATAGGCCCTTAGGCCTATATCATTATGGGCCCTTTGTACTTGAAGGGAAATCTCTTTTAATGTATCTTATAGTTATACTTCTACGGAGGATTTATGCTTAAAATTAAATCACTGCTTTTATCTCTAGTCGTTTTCTCACTTTTTCTGCCGGCCGGCAATGCGCAATTATCCTCGGATTTTAATCTTAATCAAACTCATGATTGGCTGACCATAATAACGGATTCGGATATAAAGCCGGATTCGGACATAAAACCGGAACCTAGTGTCCCTCTTGTTTTAGAGAAGGGAAAACCTGTTTTAAAGCTTCATACGGGAAAAGATATATCGCCGAAAATGAGTGACCAAGGCAGAGTTAATGGTATTTTGGCTCTTATTAAAAAAATAGTAAACGGAGAGAAACTTCCATATAGAGAAGATGGCCAAACTTTTGGCAATAGAGAAAAGATTCTTCCCATAAAAGACTATGGCTTTTATAAAGAGTATACTTTTATACCTCCGAAAGGTTCTCATTACGACACTATAACCATAGGCGGAAAAGTTTATGATATATATACGCCTATCGGTACGAGAGGAGCGGAAAGACTTGTTATCGGCGGCAATGAAATAGTTTATTATACTCCTGACCACTATAAAAACTTTATTAAAATTGAAATTGTTAAATAATGGATTCGTCTTTCACAGAAGAAAATAATTTTTTAAAAATTTCGCCCGGCAAAACCATTGAGGATGTCGGGCGTTTTTTTAGTTTTTTGGAATACTCCATAATTTTTTTTGAATCTGAGAAATGTAAAACCAAAGAAGGTTTGCTTTCGGAGTTTAAAGAAAAACTTAAATTTCCCGATGATTTTGGTTTTAATTGGGATGCTTTGGAAGACTCTTTGAGAAACTTAGCCTATGACGGTCAGTCAAAAAAATATTTGCTTGGCTTTAAGGCTTCGGTGATTTTGCCTGAAGATATGGAGGGTAAAGAAATTCTTAAAGATATATTGAAAAGCGCGTCCGCGTTCCTAAAAGAAAACCATGACATCGACTTAAAAAGCATCTTCTTTTAAAAAAGCCTCGAATTTCCAATAAAAAATGGCGGGGTAAAAAGTTTTAATCCTCATCACTGGGTGTAATTAGGCCCTTTTCAACGGCTTTAATCATGGCGTCTGTCCAATAATTTATATTTGCCACGGTGGAATTAAGTATGAAAGATACCGTGTCAAATATTGTGGACAGATTATTTTTTTCATTGTTTGATAATTCTTTTGATTTGGTAAAAATTATGTAACCAAGGGGTTTATCTTGCGCTGAAAAATTCATCACATAGGAGGAATTGCCAATCCAGCCGCTTTTGAGCTCTCCTTTCAAGCTATGGCTGTCAACAGTTTCAATAAAACTTTCCTTGGATATTATAAGCTCATGCTTTTTATCAAAGCGATTGTACATATAGCCGTTAATATTCCATGAGCCTTTAAGGTGCAGAGTTATTTCTTCCACGGTTTTTTTAATGAAAGTGGACGCGGATTTATTTTCCTGCATGAGAAGTTTGCTCATATCAAAAAGCATAGTCAATTCGTCAGAGGTATGTTGAAGGCGTTGTAGGGAAACCTTCATTATTTCCGTAAATATGCCTATACCCGTTTCAGGATATTTCTTAATAAAAGTAAAAAATTCAGAGCGTTTTATGGCGTAAAGCATGGATATTTTTGAAGCTTTGGCTTGGGCAAAACGCACTTGGCCTTCCATTACGGCCATTTCGCCGAAAAATTCGCCTTTGCCCAAAAAAGCCAGTGTTTTAAATTCCAAGCCTTTTTTGTCCAGACATTTTTCTATGGTTACCTCGCCTGAGACAATAATGAAAAGCATGTCTCCTTCGCTTCCTTCTTTGAAAATTATATCGTTTTTATTGTATTCGGTTTGTTTGAAGAATCCGGCAAATTCTTGTATCATGGTTTCAGAGAAGTTTTTGAAAATAGATATTTCCTTTAATTTTTCCACATTGTGTTTCATAAAATTTCCTCGCTTTTATGTTTTATTATCAAAAGTTTTTCGCGTAAAAAAAAGCGCGCTATATCGGTAAAGCCGGACAAATTACAATAATGTTTTCGTCAGAAGCTCCCCAGCAAATAAGTTTACAACAAAACGCTACAGAGTTTCCAGCTAATAAATTCCCTGTTCCCTCAGTTCCTCATCACTTATGCCGAAATGATGCGCTATTTCATGCATGACATTGAACTAAAAAGCATTTTCTATCAATAATCTTTCCTTATGTCGGCCTGAGGGTAATTCAGATGTATCTTAAATAGGGTGGGCATTTTTTAAAAATTAAATAGATGGAATGCGGTAAAGATTTGTGTGAACGATATTGGGTTTTTGACCAAGGGTTTGTAGCGAATTCTACTATGAACAGCGAGGATGTTTGAAGGTAAAAGCTATGTCTTTTGCCTAAGTTCCGGAGCTGGCGGAAAATCCGCAGGTCATATAATTAAAAAACCCGCGGAGAGTGAGCATAAACCTTTACCGCTAATTCCTGATACAATCTTTTAGTAAATCCCCTGTTCTCTTAATTCCTCATCCGTTATGCCGAAATGATGAGCTATTTCATGCATCACCACATGGAGTATTTTCTTTTTTACTTCTTCCTCCGTGGAGCAAATGGACTCTATGTTTTTCTTGAAAAGGGTTATCTTATCGGGCATAAAGCCGCTATAAGCATAGCCCCTTTCCGAAAGCGGCACTCCTTCATATAAACCCAGAAGACCTCTTCCCATTTTGCGTTCCATTGATTTACTCGGCGTCTCGCTTACTATAATAGCCATATTGTCCATTTTATTTTTAAAGAATTCCGGCAATTCTTTTACCGATTGAGCTGTTATTTTTTCAAATTCCGCGTTAGTCATAATTAAAAATAAGTCACCAGTTGCCAGTCACCGGTCACCGGTTACAGGCTGAGGATACCTTCATTCTAAAGCATAGCAAAAATGTTAAAATAAAGCATAGGATTCCGCTTGAAGCGGATTTTTTTTGGTGTCAAAACAAAAGGAGTTCTGATTATGATAAAGAAGAATTTTATTAAATTGAGCATAGCTTTGATTTTAATCGCGCCGAGTATCGCGAACGCTTCCGATGTCTGGTTTGATATAAGCGCTCCCACCTCATCGCGCTCGGAAAAATCGCCGGCTTGGCCATATGAAAACGGCGCTGAAATTATTGAACAAGAACAAATAAGCCGGAGCGGGGACAATTCAATAGGAGCCGTTCTTAACGAGGGAACGGGCATTGATATCCAAAGCAGGGGAGTTGGAGGCGTTCAGTCGGATATTTCCATAAGGGGTTCTTCCTTTCAGCAGAATCTTATATTGATAGACGGCATGAGATTTAATGA
>DAOWCC010000031.1 GCA_030639665.1 Elusimicrobiota bacterium
ATTGAATCTAAAAGATTTCTGAGTTCTTCTTCAGTTTTGCCTATAATTTCAACCGTTTTTTCCCGGCCTTTGGCTCCTCTGATTATGTTAACCATTTTTAAAGGAACTTCAAAGAATTCAGCAAGGTAGTCCACTAAAATATCATTTATTTTAGGGTCGCTCACTTCAGCGCATATTTTAACACGCAGAACGCTTCCTATGCGGCTTACCACTTCATTGTCTTCACAGTTGGGGATTACTCTTACTTTTACAATCATCATTATCTCCCTTAAGCTCTTTGACAGAGCTTTTTACTGAAATATCAGGCTGCCTATCCTGGGTAAATTAGAACCTTCTTCAATGGCTATATGAAAATCCTCGCTCATACCGAGAGAAAGATAATTCTTATTACCCAAATTGCTTTGTTCTTGAGGAAAGTCCTTATCAAAAATTTTCTTTACTTCTTTAAAAACGGGTCTTAAATCTTCCGGGTTTTCAGCTATGGGCGCTATGGCCATATAACCGCGGATATCGATGTTTTGAAATTTTCTTGCTTCGTTCAGTAAATTTGAAGCGTCTTTTAATGTTGTTCCCGATTGAATGAGAGAACCTGTAAGATTTACTTGCAGCATAATGGGCATATTTTTGCCGAGAGAATAAGCGTGTCTGTCAATTTGCTCGACTGTTTTTATATTGTCCACCGAATTTATGGAATCAAATAAATCGCATATTTTTCTTAGTTTATTGGATTGAAGCTGTCCTATAAAGTGCATAGTTACACTTTCGCGCCATGGAGCGAGCTCTCCGTTTTTCCATTTATTTAAGGAGTCCTGCAAGCGGCTTTCTCCCACCAGATTTAGGGCATTCTTTTCCAAAAGAGCTTTTACATCGCTGTTTTTGGCGTATTTTGTTACCGCCAATAAATCCACCGCTGTATAATCTTTGCCTGCTTTTTCGCAAGCCAAGCGGATTTTTCGCGTTACCAAGTTTAAATTATCAAAGACCTCAAGTTTTTTGGGAACATTCGGCATGTTGATAATCATTTTATCAAATTTCCCCTGTTTTTCATAGGGAAACCTCGGATAATACTCGGCAGGTATAAGCCTATTTGCTATCATAAAGCATATGAAACAACATAAGGTTCTGTGTCATAATTACTTTGTCATTTGGAAGCTCAGCTTTAAGTTGAACTCAAGGCGTGATGAATGAGAAGGCTCTTGCCTGTGAATGAAGAACAACGAAGAAATCAACAAAAGATGAGCTTCCCCTATTCTATGGGCTTGCTGATTTTTGGCTGCAACTTCGTCTCTCATCGCTTACAGACCACAGGAGTCTGCTCGCTCTTTGTTCCTCGTTTCGCTCAGTGTCTTATTCTGTATCTGATAATGGTGGTTGAATTTTGTTAAGAGTTAAAAATCAACAAGCCAAATGGTAAATTAATTATGACACAGAACCTCAAATCATTTTCTTTTTTAGTTTTCAGCCAAGTGGTAATGGCGGCGGGATTTTCCCTTTCTTTTCCATTTTTAGCGGTATATTTAAATACTCATAGAGATATCTCCATGTCTTTTATAGGTATTTTTTTGGCGCTTTCGGTGTTTTTTACATCCTTCGCTCAAATTTTGGGAGGAGAAATATCCGATAGGATAGGCAGAAAACAAGTAATGCAAATAGCTTTGTTTATCAGAGCTGTGTCCATTTTAATTATCGCGTATGTTATTAAAGAGCGGGGCAGTGTGGCCTTAATAATGCTGTCGCATATGGTCGGAATTTTTTTCGGTTCTTTTTTTCGCCCCGCAGCCAATTCATGGGTGGCCGATTCAGCTGCGCCAAATGAAAGAGTCAGGGCCTACGGTTTATTGAGAATAGGAATTAATTTAGGTTGGGCCTTGGGGCCGGCTCTGGGCGGATTTATGGCGCAGAGTTCTTATGCCCTGATGTTTTTTTATACCTTTCTTGCCAATATAGCCTGCGTTTTTATAATAGGTATTTTTGTTGATAATACCGTTGCGATTTCCACGGTTAAAAGGGAAAAGATGAGTTTTAAGAGCATGGGGCAAGTTTTAAAACATGAGAAATTTATGCGCTTTTGCGTGGCTATTTTTACCATGGCGATTGTGATGAGTCAGCTTATAGTTTCCAGTTCCCTTTATTGCGTTAAACATTTAAAATTTACCGAAGTTGATGTCGGAATTCTTTTTTCTTTAAACGGCGCCATAGTGGTGGGGCTTCAGTATTATGTCAGTAAATTGCTTGAAAAAATAAAAATAACTTCGGGCCTGGCGATAGGGGCTTTTTTATCCGCCGTAGGGTATTTTCTTTTTGGTTTTTCATTTTGTTTTTCCATCGCCGTGATTGCGGTAATTATATTTACCTTTGGAGAACTTGCCGTTTCCCCCGGCATTCACGCCATGACCGCCAATCTTGCCGATGAAAATCATAAGGGAAGATTTATGGGTGTTGAAGGGCTTTTTTATCAGCTCGGTTATTCTTTTGGTATTCTGATAGGCACAAATTCAATTCAGTTTTTAAGTCCCCATTTTAAGCCCGCGCCTTGGGTTATTATATCCCTTATTTCTTTAGTGTCCGCTTATTTGTTTTATAAACTGGGTTTTAGGCTTACGCGGGTTGAGAATGGTTTGCAGGAAGACAAAGTAAATTATGAAATTGAAGAGCCAAAAGCCATCAATTCATAAACTTAGAGGATTATCATATCTAATCTGCAAATATCAAACTTTGGCAGAGTGTTAACTAAATTGTGTAAATGGCTTTTAATAAAGCATTCCTTATTTAGGCTGGGTGATTCGGATTTATCTTAAGTAGGGTTGGGACACATATTACAAAAATCAAAAAAGGTTGCGGCAAAGGTTTGCGGCGAACGATTTTAGGTTTTTGAACAAGGTTTTGTAGCGAATTCTACTATGAACAGCGAGGATGTTTGAGAGTAAAAGCTATGTCTTTTGCTTGAGTTCCGGAGCTGGCGGAAAATCCGAAGGTCGCATAATTAAAAAACCTGTAATGAGTGAGCGTGAAGCTTTGGCGGAATTTCTTTTAATAAATTTTAAAGCCGTTTACACAGAAATTTTTACACACTCAACTTTGGCCGTTTGTTGAGCATAGCCTGTGACATGGCATCCATCATAGTTTTGACATTCCTATACATTTAAATAAAAAAACCCTCCGTTTATTTAACGGAGGGTTTTTTATTTGTTAATGCAATTCTAACTATTAATACATTCCGGGCATGCCCTGTGGCATTGCCGGCGCGGCAGCTTCTTTAGTACTTTCAGGAAGATCTGAAACAAGAGCTTCCGTGGTAAGAAGAGTTCCCGCGATGGAAGCGGCGTTTTCAAGAGCCGTTCTGGTTACTTTTACGGGGTCAATGATGCCGTGTTTCATAAGATCGACATATTCATTTTCTTCAGCGTCAAAACCTATCTCAGGGCTTGAAGTTCTTACTTTCTCAAGCACGATAGATCCGTCTTGTCCGGCATTTTCAGCTATTATTCTTAAAGGAGCGACAATAGCTCTTTTTACTATATTTACGCCGGTTTCTTCATCCTCGTCATTTGTTTGGATTTTATCAAGAGCTTTGGCCGCTCTTATAAGGGCTACGCCGCCACCGGGTATAATGCCTTCTTCTACGCCCGCTTTAGTGGCGTTTTTGGCGTCTTCAACTTTGGATTTTTTGGCTTTCATTTCGGTTTCGGTTGCCGCGCCCACTTTTATTACGGCGACTCCGCCCGAAAGTTTAGCGAGTCTTTCTTCAAGTTTTTCTTTATCATACTCTGAAGAGGAATCCTCAATTTGTTTTCTTATTTGAGATGTTCTTTTCTTTATTTCGGCTTTATCTCCGGCGCCGTCAACAATGGTTGAGTTTTCTTTATCTATGACAACTCTTTTTGCTTTGCCAAGCTGTTCAAGCGTGGTTTTATCAAGTTTCATGCCTCTGTCTTCGCTTATGACTTCTCCGCCCGTGAGTATGGCGATGTCTTCAAGCATTTCTTTTCTTCTGTCGCCAAAGCCGGGGGCTTTGATGGCGCAGCCTTTAAGCGTGCCGCGAAGTTTGTTTACCACTAAAGTGGCAAGGGCTTCTCCGTCTATATCTTCGGCAAGTATAAGGAATTGTTTTCCCGTTTGAACGATTTTTTCAAGCGTGGGAAGAAGATCGCTCATTGAGGATATTTTTTTGTCGGTTATTAAAATATAACAGTCCTCTATTACGCATTCCATTTTTTCCGAATCAGTCACAAAATAAGGAGATAAATAGCCTCTGTCAAATTGCATGCCTTCCACCACATCCAATTCCGTTTCGGCTGTTTTTCCTTCTTCAACCGTTATAACGCCTTCATGTCCGACTTTTTCCATCGCCTGGGCGATAAGATCGCCGACAACATTATCATTAGCGCTGATTGTGGCTATTTGAGCTTTCTCTTCTTTTGTTTTAACGGGTTTTGCCATTTTTTTGATTTCTTCAACAAGGGCTTTTACCGCTTTATCAACTCCTCGTTTGAGGTGAGTGCCGTTTGCTCCGGCAGTGATATTCTTAAGGCCTTCCGTGAAAATAGCTTGAGTTAAGATTGTGGCGGTGGTGGTTCCGTCTCCCGCGATATCATTGGTTTTGGATGCCGCTTCTCTTACAAGCTGCGCGCCCATATCTTCATAAGGGTTTTCCAATTCTATTTCTTTGGCTATCGTTACGCCGTCATCTATAATCGTGGGTGAACCGAATTTTCTGCTTAAAATAACGGTTTTTCCTTTGGGTCCGAGTGTTACTTTAACCGCGTTCGCGAGTTTATCAACGCCCGCTTTTAAATACTGTCTTCCTTCTTCTGAATAAGATATTTGTTTTGCCATACTGTTTGATTCCTCCGTAATATTTTATGGTAACAAAGAAGTTTTGTGTCAGATTAATGGTTTTGAGCCGTTCCTTATTACCTTGTTGCCTAGTTACCTAATTATCTGATTTAGGTATTGATTATTTTATTATTCCAAGGACATCTTCTTCTTTCATCCATAAATATTCTTCATCGTCCATTTTAATTTCCGTGCCTGAATATTTGCCGTAAAGAACTTTATCGCCGATTTTTACTTCCATCGGTATAAGTTTTCCGTCATCGGTCATTCTTCCTTTACCTACCGCCACCACTTCGCCTTCCATAGGTTTTTCTTTTATCGTATCGGGAATTATGATTCCGTTTTTTTTGACTTCTTTTTGTTCAAGGGGTTTTACAATTACTCTGTCCCCGAGAGGCTGCACATTTATTTTTAGTTTTGTTTCTGACATATTGAATGTCCTCCTTATAGTTTTAAAACTGTTTTTCTGTAAGTGTTATTTTTAGCACTACAGACATCACACTGCTAATTTTAACATTAGCGCGGAGATGTGTCAAGATAAACGAATCAGCCGGGGATTAAGGGTAAGGAATTGTTATTTTTTGTGGCTTATTGAGACCTGCGATTTATATGCCCTCTGTGAGAGGGCATATGATTTAGTCCGCTTTTATAAAGAAACGGAATTTTGTTCCGCCCGCTTCTATAGTGTCATCATCTTGCAGGGTGACTTTGTCTTTGAGAGGATTGCCATTATGTTTTGCAAAACCTTCTTTTATGGGCATTAAGAAAAAGCCGTCGGGACGCATAGCTATGACAGCCGCCATATCGGGCGCGCCGCCGAATATTCCCGAACCCTTTATGGGAATATTGGCCTGGCTTGATTTTCCTATATAAGTGGAAGTGGCGGTAATTTCATATTCCGGTTTATCCACGACGCCTTCCAAAACTTCCAGAAAAGCTTTTACTCTTTTTTGAGCTTTTGGCGGAACGGCTTTAATACCGGTGCTGCCCGCGGGCAAGTCTCCCGCTTTTTTCCCATCTTCCACAAAAACAAGAGTGTATTTTACTATGCCGATGGCATCGTTTTGGCGAAGCCCCGCCGATTTTACTATTTTCTTGCCGTTTAAAAAGGTGCCGTTTGTGGAACCAAGGTCTTCCACAAAGAATTTGCCGCCCGCGTCGTAAACTTTACAGTGATGTCCCGATACGGTGGTATGCTCAAGCGTAATATCATTATCGGATTTTCTTCCGATTGTAAATGACGATTTATCAAGGTTGATTTCCTTGATAACGGATGATTCAAATTTTAATAATAGTTTAGGCATAAGATTATTTCAACATATCCTTAATAGATTCTTTCCAGTTTTTCTTCTGGATTGTTCCTATTATGACGGTTACATTGTCCGGACCTCCGTTTATATTAGCAGTTTCCACCAGTTTTTCACAAGCTTTTTTGTCATCTGACTCTTCATTTAAAATTTTGACCATGTCTTCTTCACTCATGGCTTTAAATAAGCCGTCCGAGCATAAGATGACTCTGTCGTGTTCTTCCACGGGCAATTCATATATATCTACGGCTGGATTTTTTTGTGTTCCCAGCGCTCTGGTAAGAATATTTTGCAAGGGTGATTTATCCGCTTGTTCTCTTGTCAGAAGGCCTTTTTTTACATGTTCCATTACCAGCGAATGGTCCTCGGTTAATTGTTGAAGAACATTTTTTCTAAGGAGATATATTCTGGAATCTCCGATATGCGCGATTGAATATTTGTCTTTATTAAGAAGAAGCGCGCTCGCGGTAGTGCCCATGCCTTTATTGTCTTTAGCCGTGTTGCCGGCTTCATAAATGACGCTATTGGCCAGTTTTATGGCAAAAGCCAATTGATTGGCTTTCATTGAATGTTTTTCATCGTATTCGGACGGTTTTGATTGTGTCAGAGTCATGGATTCATATTTCTCTTTGGTTACGGTAACCGCTATTTTACTTGCCACTTCTCCTGAATTATGTCCGCCCATGCCGTCGGCAACTATCGCCAAATCCAATTCATCGGAGACAAGAACATTGTCTTCATTGTTTTTTCTGGATTTTCCAACATCGCTTAAGCATTCAAATTTTATTTTGAAATTCATTTTTCATCCTCCTCGGGATATATCAGGGGTAAAGTTTTTTCAAAAGCCATTTCTTCTCCGCTTGCCGTATTTTCAGCCGGATTTTGCTCGGCGGTTTTTGTTTCATCGGGAGAATTTATCGGAGTAGCATTGTCAGCATTAGCGGAGTTGTCCTGTGATTGTTCTGGTGCGGCCGGCTTGTTCTCCATATCTTGTTTAGCTAAGGAGGGCTGGCCCATTAAAGCTTCGGATAGGGGCGCTTGTTTCACTTCTCCTTCTCCAAGTTTATTTACATCGGCTTCAGTCGGCATTTTTTCTTGTGGTTTATTAATCTGCGCGGGCGCCGCGCTTTGAAGCGTTTGAGGTTTTAATATGCCGTCCGCTTTTTGTTCGGGGGCTTTAGCGGGTTCTTTTTTTTCCGGCGGTTTTAACTCATTTACTTGCGAAATATTTTTTATATTTTGCGCGCTTTCCGTCGGAGGTATATTTTCCGCGGAGGGCTTGTCCTCCATAGCTTGTTCAAGGGCGGAGGGTTTTATTTGCTCCGCGTTTAAAGGCGCGGGATTGGGGCTTTGAGTTTTATTTTCATCTATTGGTTGAGCGACCTGGGTTAAAGGATCTAAAGCTGGTGTCATACTTGCCGTGGGAGTTTTTTTCTGCTCTGCGGTGTTTTCCACAGCAGGCTTAGCTTCAACGGGCTTGGGGGCCTCCATAGCGGAAGGCTTAGGCTTTATAGCCGGTGAAGGCGTAGGCGGTTGCGTTGGAGGCGGCTTGATTGCCGGAGCCACAGCAGGTTCTTTAGCTGTCGGTTTTGGCGTTTGAGTTGGAGTTGGTATAACTGTTTTCGGCTGCGCGATAGCCGGTTTGGGAGCCGTATTCTCTGATTGCGTAGCCGGTTTGGGCTTAGGTTGAGGCGCTTGTGTTTGCTCAGTTGTCATAGCCGGTTTAGCCGCGGCAGGCGCGGTTGTTTGTGTCGGTGTCACGGCCGGTTTCGGTTTTACTACGGGCTTAGCTGTTTCCGGTGTTGCCGCGCTCGGAGTTGATTGCGGAGATGAAGTTCCGGTATGCTTAGGCGTATTATTTCCCATTACCGCTTTTATGTCCTCTGCCATTTGGCCTGCTTCCTGATATCTTTCATCGGGATTTTTTTGCAAGGCTTTGTCTATTACCGCCAATATTCCTTTGGGAAGCTCGGGTCTTATTTTTGCGGGATCCGGATACGGATCACTCGCTATTTGGAAGAATAATGTTCCGACCGCGTCGCCCCCTTTCCAAGGTTTCTCCCCCGTCAAAAGTTCAAATAAAGTAACGCCGAGAGAGAAAATATCCGCGCGTCCGTCCACTTTTTTACCGGCTATTTGTTCGGGGCTCATATAATAAGGCGTTCCCAGAACCGTGCCGGTAGCTGTTTTTGAAGATTCTTGTATGCGGGCTATGCCAAAATCAACAATTCTGATATTGCCGTCTTCAAGAAGCATTATATTCGCCGGTTTTATATCGCGATGGATAACTCCGTTTTTGTGCGCGTAATCCAAAGCATCGGCGGATTCATACATATATTCGAGCACTTTCTCCATCGGTAAAAGATTCTTTTTCGGCGTCCATATTTTTAAGTCTTCACCTTTCAAAAGTTCTATGGCCATATAAGCTATTTCTTGATCTTCACCCGCGTCATATACCTTTATGATATTGGGGTGAGACAGATTTCCCGCCGCTTGCGCTTCTCTGAAAAATCTATCCTTAAGCGCTTTAAGCTGTTCTTCATCTATGCCTTCTTCAAACCGCAGGGTTTTTATGGCGACCTGTCTGTTGATTTGAGGATCTCTGCCGAGATAAACTATACCCATAGCGCCTTTACCCAATTCTTTGGTAATCTCATATCTTCCGAGAGTAGGCGTGGTGCTGGCGCCGTCAACCAATATGGTGGAGTCGGCGGATGGTCCTGCAAGCGAGCCGCCAAAGACAGCTCCGTCGGAGGCTTTTTGCAGAGTTTCTATTTTCTTGTGTATATCTTTATACTTGGGATCTTTCTTTGAAATGTGCTCATAGACGGCCACGGCCTTGTTGAATTGCCTTTTTCTTTCAAAATCAAGAGCGAGATTATAAAGCGAATCTTTCATATTGTCGTCGATGGGGCATAGTCTGAATTTTTCAAAAGATAAGTCCAACATGCCTTGGCCTTGAAATGAAAGCCCCAGCATTTTATTGGTTTCTATAGCTCCCACTTCGACAAGTTCTTTGCTTTTTTCGGTGGTGAAAAATCTTTTTGAAACTACGAATATATAGCCGGCTATAAGTAGGAAAGAGGAATGCGTTACTTTTATCCATTCTCCGTTAGAGACAAATAGGAAGATTCCTCCGGCCACCATGCCGCCCAAGATTAGTCCCGCTAAAATGGCGCCAAGCAGGGCTTTTAATCTTGGCAAAACAAAGGTGATAAAAATAGCCACCAAAAGTATGAGCGCCAGTTCCGCCTGAAAAGACCAAGTCGGACGGATTATGTAATTGTTGTGCAGAATATTTTCGATTATATTCGCGGTGAATTTTACGGCGGGCAGATTTTTTTCCAAGGGAGTCACATAAAGAGAGCCTATGCCTTGAGCTGTGGGGCCTATTAAAACTATCTTGTCTCTGAAGGCTTCAGGCACCACTTTTCCGTTTATTACATCGTAGAAAGAGTAGCTCTTAAATGAGGTTTCTCCGTCATTATAGGAAACAAGCATTGAGGATGACGCGTCAAGCGGCATGGTATATTTGCCTATGTTTATTCCTTGTCCCGGCATAACGGTTATTTCATTGCTCGAGCGTTTTAAATGCTTTCTTACCACTTCAAGAGCAAATGAAGGAAAAACTTCCATATTATAAGAAATGAAAGGATATTCTCTTCTTATGGTTCCGTCTTGTTCGCTGAATACATTCACATGGCCTATGCCGGAAGCCGACGAGGATAAAACTTCAATCGGAACTGTCATGGCGCTGCCTTCCAGAATATATTCCTCAGCCTCGGTTTCAAAATCATCCATTGAGAGAGCGAATTTTTTAATCCAGTTCGGCGCTTCATCCGGCTTGGTCATAAGATTATCGGTTTTCATGTACATGGGCAGAATCACATTATTCGCGTTGGTAATGGCCGCGGCGAGTTTTGCGTCCATATTCATGCTTTCATTAATTTCATCCACGGTTTTTAAAAATTCGGAATCTTTTCCCTTTTCTCTTATTTTTTTCTCTTGCAAGAGTTGGGTGTATTTTTCCTTCAAAAGCTGGGTGGCTTTCAGGCCTTCATTTTTTTCATCTTCCGAGAAAAGAATATTAAGCCCTATTACGGACGGTTTTGCCGGCGCGCTTGAAAGCCAAACCAGCATCTCGCTCATTTTATTTCTTGACCAGGGCCAACGGCCTATTTTTGAGATGCTTTCATCGTCTATCTCTATTATCGCGAATTCGGTTTTCGGAAGATTTTCAGCTCTTAATTTTGACCGGAAATCATAAAATTTTGATTCCATGGTTTCAATTCCTGAGCCGGTAAAATAGAAGAAAAGAGTAAGGAAGGATAATAAAACTCCCCAAAGCGCGTTTGAAAATATAAGTTTTTTCATTACAAGTAGCCCTCTTTACGATAGTTTAAAAGTTCGTCAACAAAAGCGATATTCAGCATAAGTAGCAATAGCAAGGAAATAATCAGAAAGCCGCCCGTTTTAAGCGCGATTTCTTTAAATGACAGAAGAAGGATTGAGTAATATTTTTTGGTGGCTATGCGTTTTAATTCGTTTGCCGTTGCCGGTTTTATTTTGGCGTCAATAGCTTCTTTGTTGACTTTTCTTTTTACCGGCGTTCCTTCAAAATCATATTCAGGCATCATATTGGCGAGTTCCTTTACTTGCCTGTCAGTTTCCGCCATCTTTAAATTCCAAACTTTCATAATGTCTTCTTTAGCCGCTTGTTTCGTTAACAAAGTTATTTGCGGCCCCGATAAGACAAAAAATATTAAAAGATTTGAGATTAAAAAGAACAGTGCCGGATTTATGAGCAGAGAGAAACTTTTTCGGCTTATGCTTACTATGACGCCTATAAAAAGCGAAGCGACAGTCAGGCCAAGCATAAGGCGGTCGGGAGCCGTATATAAATCGGTCATAAAATAACGGTAAGTAAGATTTATCGAAATCATGGACAATATTATGCCTATGATTTTTATTTTCCAGTCGCTTTTCATTGAAAATACGGAACCCATTATCAGGCAGAAAACAGCATAGGGAATGATATTGTTTTTGGCGAATAAATTTTCTATGGCCGATTTTAAAACAAAAACGGTTTTGCTTACCATATCAAGGGCTCCGGGAGTAAGAGCCAGACTTCCCGCCACATATGCGGACAGGGCAATCAGAATCATGGCGATAGTGTGAAAAAAAGTGAATTTTTTAGGTTTGACGCATATTGCTCCGAACATAAGGCCGAGGCCCGCCAATATGAAGAACCCCGCTTTTAGAGGACTGTTTAGCAAGGGGTCGAGAAAAGACTGGAAATTGCCGGTCATAACCATTTCTTGAGCAGGCAGACAGCCTACAAGAATAAAAACCGCCGTTAACGACAAAGTTAATGAAAAATGTATGGCGATTTTGATGACATAATTCAGGATTACCAATTGCAGCTTGGGTTTTTGCGCGGGTTTTAATCCATGTCTCTTTCTATCTTCAAAAACATCTTTCGCGTAATCGGAAGCGGTTTTTTCTTTAGAAGGCGCCGCCGCGTTTGAACTTTTCTGTGTTTGCGCTCTGGGTTCGCTTCTTTCAAGAGAAGATTCCTTTAATTCTTCTTCCTTCTTTTCATTTTTCATTTTTGATGTTAATTCCGGCATATCAATTGATATTTCAGATGAAAAAAGGCTCTTAACATTGTCAGGATTTTTGTATTTTATGAAATCGGCTTTAAGTTCCGTGGCCGTTTGATAGCGGTCTTCGGGCTTTTTGGTCATTGATTTTTCTAAAATCTTCGCGACCCAGAGAGGAGTATCGGGAAATAATCTGACAATATTGGGCAGAGGTTCGGACACATGTTTATGGATAACCTCTATAGATGTTTTTCCTTCAAACGGATATCTGCCGGTTATCAAATAAAAGAAAGTGGCTCCGATTGAATATAAATCCGCTCTATGATCAACTTTAGCCGCCAGGCATTGTTCAGGCGACATAAAATAAGCGGTGCCGATCATTTCTCCGGCCATAGTTAATTCTTTTTCTTCCGTGATGCTTCGCGCCAGGCCGAAATCAACTATATGGGTTTCTCCTTTTTGATCAAGAAGAATATTCGCGGGTTTTATATCACGGTGAATAATTGTTTTTGAATGCGCGTGTTCAAGTCCTTCAAGCACGGTAATCAGCATATCGGTCGCGGCTTCGATGCTAAACGGGCCTTTTTCTTTTATTATCCCGTCAAGGCTTTGTCCGTCTATATAGGACATCATTATAAAGTAAACTTTGTTTTCGTCGCCAAAATCATAAACCTGGACGATATGGGGATGTTCCAGTTTGGCTACCGACCTGGCTTCTCTGAGAAAAAAATCAATATTTCTGGGATCTTTCGCGAGATTTGGAGCGAGAACTTTGATACATACCGTCTTATCAAGCGTCAAATGTTGCGCTTTATATACGGCGCCCATGCCGCCTTGGCCTACTTTTTCAAGTATTTTACAGCCCGCAAAAGTTGTGCCCAAAAGGGGATCTTGTTCTGTCATTTTTTAGTCGCGTCTGTCTCTAAAGTAAATACTGCCTTTTCTTCCCGATAATTTTTTGGCATAACCCTTAAGCTCCGCCGCTTTTTCAACAAGTTTGGCATAATGTTTGATGTTTTTTGGAGCGATTATAGCTATTGTCAGTGTCATTATCGGAAAATTTCTAATGGCTCCTTTTCTGTCCGGTATAGTGATATGTCCTGTTTTCAGATGTTCAGGTTTATAAAAATCTTTGATTTTGGAGTCAAATTCAGCCACTATCTCTTTTGCAATGGACTCTATGTGTTCTTCATCTGAAATGAATACAAAATCATCCCCGCCAATATGGCCTATGAATGATTTGGCTTGCGGAAATTGTCGTATTTTATCATTAAGTATATTCGCTATCGCCCGTATTATGTCATCGCCTTTCGCGTAGCCGTAAACATCATTATAAGCCTTGAAATTATCAACATCAATATACGCGAAACCGAAATCTTCGGAGTTCTTTGTTCTTGTAAGCGTTTCATCTTGAATGGTCGGACTACCGGGCAATTGAGTAAGAGGATTTAGTGAAATATCGGTTTTTTTCCGCATTAGAATTCTGTTTATTCTGGCTCTAAGTTCGCCGACATCAAAAGGCTTGGTTATAAAATCATCGGCGCCAAGTTCAATCGTATTTATTTTTGTTTCCACCTTTGAGACTCCGCTTAGTATTATTATGGGAATATTTTTTGTTTTCTGAGTTTCCCTGATTTTCTTGCATAAAGCGAATCCGTCAATTCCCGGCATCTTAAGATCCAATAATATAAGGTCCGGTATTTCTTTTTTCAGAAAATCAAGAACTTCATCGCCGTTATATAGCGGCACAACTTTAAATCCTTGTTGTTTTAATATAGCGGATACTAAAAGTCCCACATTCGGGTCATCATCAACTATTAAAATCCTCTTTGTCTTCACAAACTGTCCCCCTGAAAGCTTGGTTACGATGAAAATATGGAACTCAAGCTATTGTAAAAAGGCCGTATCTATATTATTTATTAATACTAATTATAAGAAAAATACTTTCGTGAATCAATAGCGCGAAAACGGTAAAAGCGCGAATTCCAAATTTCAAACAATAAAATGTAAAATTTAATGAAACAGCGAGCTTAAAATTCGAATAAAAAAATAAAGCGTCGGTTTTGCTTAAAATTAAACAGGTGATTGAATTTTAAGAAAAGTAACTTTAGTTACATTCAACAGCTTGTGGATTCTTGATTTTTTTTAAATATTTTAAATCTCCGGTTTTTAAGTTTCATTGGTAAATACTCTTGATTTTTGTATTTTTTTTAGCATAGGTTTTTTTGGGTATTGACAATGGTCAAAAATGGTGTTAGAATCTATATGTCAGGGCTGTCTCCCTCACCCTACCCCCCAAATAGGCAGCCCTGCACGATTTTCCCCTAAAATCGGATGCGCGCGGATATGATTGAATCGATTTTTCATACCGGTATGTTCTCCTGTCTCTATTTAACTATAATACTATTTTGCTTCACTACAGCTATTTCCAAAGCGAGGTTTTGATATGAGTAAAGAGAAGGATTTGCAATTGGCCGGTAAACTTAAAGAAAGCAGAACAAAAATTATTAAAGAAATGCGCAAAGTAATTATCGGTCAGGAAAATGTCATAGATGAAATATTGCTGACTTTTTTTTCAAAAGGTCACGCGCTGATAGTCGGCGTGCCGGGCCTGGCTAAAACTCTACTTGTTTCCACGCTCAGTGAAATACTTGATTTGCGTTTTTCCAGAATACAATTTACGCCCGATTTAATGCCCTCGGATATTTTGGGCTATGAAATATTGCAGGAGGATTTGGCTTTAAAAACCCGGAAACTTGAGTTTATGTGGGGGCCGATATTTTCCAATATTGTTTTGGCGGATGAGATAAACAGAACTCCTCCCAAAACACAATCCGCTTTACTTCAATCCATGCAGGAGCAAAGGGTTACCGTTTTCGGCAAAACCAGAGATTTGCCCCGGCCTTTTATGGTCTTGGCCACTCAAAATCCCATAGAACAAGAGGGAACTTATCCCCTTCCCGAGGCTCAGCTTGATAGGTTTTTTATGCAGATAAATGTTGACTATCCCGACCATGATCAGGAAATTGAAATAGTTGAGGAAACAACGGGCTTAAAATTGCCGGATATTAAAAAAATTCTTAACTGTGAAGATATTATCGAGCTTCAAGATATTGTCCGTAAAGTTCCGGTTGATAAATCCATGCTTGAATTCGCGGTTAAAATTACCGGACTTTCAAGACCCGGAAACGCGAACTCCCCTGAATTCGCGCGAAAATGGATTTCATGGGGAGCGGGTCCGAGAGCGTCGCAATCTCTTATTCTGGCGGCCAAAGCCAATTGTTTGCTTCATGGAAGATTTGCCGTCAGCCGGGAGGATATTATAAAAGTCGCCCCCCCCGTTTTGCGCCATAGAATTGTTTTAAATTTTCAGGCGCAAGCGGAAGGCATAACCCCCGATGAGATTGTTAAAAGGCTTCTTGAAGCTGTAGTTTAAAAGCAACCCCGCCCAAAGGCGGGACAGGCAGACAGCCAAAAGGCGCAAATCAAATCTCCCCCAACACTCTTTGTCAAAGAGGGGAGTAACTTTCCCCCCTTTTGCAAAGGGCCTGTCCTTCCGAAGCCTTGGCGAAGGAGGAGGTTAGGGGGATTTTGACAGGATAAAGAAAGTTTCCCGCTGAAAGCGGGATTAAATTTTCGTATAGGAATTTCAATGTTTAAAAGCAACCACGAAAGCGCGAAAATTGGGAAGACACGAAAAACAGCGAAACAAATTAAAATATATTTCGTGCTTTCAGTCTTTCGTGCCTTCGTGGTAGTGTTTCATAAAGAGTTCCGCCGGAATGG
>DAOWCC010000266.1 GCA_030639665.1 Elusimicrobiota bacterium
CTGTCTTCTTGTTTTTTTGCCCGATGCCGGCGCGAATAAAACTCCCAATGCCGCTCCGATAATTCCACCGAGTAAGAAAGAACTGAAAACATCTCCACCATTATTGTTTGACATAATATCCTCCCAAAAATTGATTAATAACACTGACCTCTATTTTGATACATTCCAAGGTATATTGTCAACTATTTAGGCGATAAGGCAATTAGGTAATTGGGCAACAAGTCACCCACCTTCGCCAAGGCTTCGGAAGGACAAGTCGGAAGGGCAAGTAGGCAACAGGTTACAGGAAACAACAAGAAGAAAAATACTTGTTAGATGATATGTATGTGGGTGTGTGAGGGCAAGCCCTTAAGTTTGTTAAACTATGCGTATGCGGTTGATTTATTCACTTCTTGTGTTATTTATATTTTCCTTAAATTTATCGGCATATCGCTATGATAAAGCCCTTTCCAAAAAATTAAAAGATGACTTTTCAGTTGTTATTCAAAAAACTGAAACAGGCAAACATTTTTATGAAAGATTTGAAAAAATCGGAGCTGAATTTCCCGAGATTTTAATAAGGAAAGATAAGCCTTCAAGACTTGGTTATTATGTTATGGAAGAAAATAAGATATATTTTAATTCTTCGTATATCACGGAGTTTTTTACAGCGGAAAAACACAATGACCCGAAGATAATTGAAATACTTTATAAACGGAAAGACGCGAGAGAGGAATTTGTGAAATTCGCGGACGCTCTTTATCTTCATGAACTTGTCCACGCTTTGCAAACAAAGCTTTATCCCAATTATAGAAGAGATATACCACAAGGGAATATGATTGAGTTTGAATATGAGGCCTTTTTTACCGAGGATATGTATTTTCATGAAAAAATGAAAAATAATCGAAAGCTTATGAAAGATTTTTTGGACCTTAATTATACTGATCCTTATCTTTCCCATAATATGAGCGGTTATTTAAATCTCTCTTTGGATATTGATAGGTACAGAGAAAATATAAAGAAGATGTACAAAGAAGGAGAGGGGGATTATTTAAGCATGAGCGAAGCGGAAGAAATACAGAAAAGCAAGCTCAAAGAAAGTAAGATTATCGCTTATGCTTCCGGCAATGTTTCTCCATATATAAAAAAAACAACGGGACTTGCGATTATTCAGGAGCAGAAAGAAGAGTATAAGCGGTTTATGGATAATTTTTATAAAGAATTTTGGCCCGATTTCAGTTTTGAGGTTTTAATGTATATTGGTGAAGTGGCTTTGGAAGTCGAAAATTATCCTCTCGCTCTTGAATGCTTGGCCGCCAATGAGGAAACTTGCAAGGAAAATAAAGTTTCAAAAGAAGATTTTCAAAAACTTAAAACAAAGGGCGCCGTGGCCATACTTGAAGCAACCGGTTTTATATTGGACAATAGTGAGGATATGGATATTGAAATTTTAAGCGATCATATAAAAGCTTTAGATGAAGCCTGCCAAAAAACCGGCCGTCCTTTTCCCAAAAAACTTAAAAGACTTAGAGAGAAAACTTATAAAAAAGCAATCAAACATTATTTTGCGAGAATGGATGAAGAGAAAGATTTGGGAAACATTAAGCGCTACAAAGAGAATATAGATTTTTTCATCAATTTAAAGTAGAAACGACACCCGCCAGAGGCTTGGTCGTTTTTTAGCCATAGGCTGACACTGCCATAGGCTTGCCTTAAAAGTCTTGTTTTGTTAAATTGTAATAGTAGTTTATAAACTATTGATAAATTCATAGTTCACCCCGTTAAATAATTTCAGA
>DAOWCC010000221.1 GCA_030639665.1 Elusimicrobiota bacterium
AAATATTAAAAATTGGGCAAAACTTGCTCGACTTCCTTTTTATAATAGCGCCATCTTTCCGTTTATTCTAGGGATTATAATTTCCGTTCAAATTGAAAAAGCCTTCAGTTGGCCGGTTTTTATGTTTTCGATTTTAGGGATGTTCTTTATTTTAGTGGCAACCCATTATGTGGGAGAATATTTTGATTTTGAAGTCGATGAATTATCGGCCAAAATGGAAAAAAATAAATTTTCCGGCGGCAGTCAGGTTCTGCAAGAGACTCAAATACCAAAAAAAAATGTTTTAATGGCGGGTTTTGTTTCTATTGGGATTGCCGCTGTAATCGGGCTTTTAATTCATGGTTTTTTTGACAGAGGGCCTTTAATTCTTGTCTTTGGCGCTATTGGAATATTATGCGGGGTTTTATATTCTCTTCCGCCTTTTAGTTGGGGTAAAAGGGGAATCGGCGAAATCATAATAGGGTTTGCCTATGGCTGGCTTACCATAGCTTCCGCTTTTTATTTGATGAGCGGAAAAATAATTCCTTTGATTTTCTGGGTAAGTCTGCCCATTGCCTTAACCATATTCAATGTCATACTGATAAATGAATTTCCCGATTATCCCGCCGATAAAAAATGCGGTAAGAAAACATTGGTGGTAAGATTCGGTAAAGAAATTTCATCATACATATATGTAATCAGTGCGGTTCTTCAATGGATTTTATTTTTGTTAAGCGCTGTAAAATTCGGTGTTCCAAAATTGGCCTTGGTTTTTTACGCGCCGATTTTTGTCATAAGCTCTTTTCTTGTATATGAGATTATTAAGAAAAAATATAAAGAGGCTAAGCAACTTGAAAAAATTTGCGGTTTAACCATACTTATAAATTTAGGCACCGCTTTAGCCTATATTCTTGCCTTCATTTTTGGAAGTTAGGCAGTAAAAACAGCTTCGTTTATTGGTCGTACGTATAACTGCCGACATATGCTTGCCCGCCGCCTGTCCGCCAATGCTGTGTGGCGGAACGCAGTAGTGGCGGGATGAAGCATAGCTTCGTTTATTGTATAATTGAACTTGGTATTAAAATAACAAAATTAACCTGAATAAGGGGATAAAATTATGGAAGAAAACACACAAGAAACTCAAAAGCCCGTTGAGTCCGCGCAGGAAGCTCCTCAGGCTAATGCTCAACAAACCGAGCAAAGCCAACAGACTGAACAGCCTCAACAAGCTGCCCAGCCTCAGCAAACCGAACAAACTCAACAGACTGAACAGCCTAAATACCAAGCGGCAAATTATCAAAAAGCGAATTTTGGCAAAAGATTTGTGGCTCTTTTGATTGACGCCGGATGTTGCTTTGTTGTCGGTTTTATTCCAATTTTGGGATGGATAGCCGGAATTCTGTATACTTTCGCGAGAGACGGCATTGATTTTGGCGGACTTGATAATAGAAGCATAGGCAAGAAAGTCATGGGACTTAGAGTTATAAATACTGAAACGGGAACGAGATGTAATTATAAAGATTCCGTGATTAGACAAATTGTTTTTGTTGTTCCCATATTAAACTTTCTTGTGGCTTTAGTTGAACTTGTGGTTGTTCTAAGCGATGATAAGGGTATAAGACTTGGAGACAAATTAGCCAAAACAATGGTAATAGAAGAAGTTTAAGTTTTTCTTTTAGAAAAAAATATGATGCGCGTTCCGTTTTTAACGGGGCGCGCGTTTTTTTATAGTATAATTAAATTCGCGGATATAGAGGATAAAATCATGCATGAAAACACACAAGAAGTTCAAAAATTTGTTTCAGTTGAACCGACGGAAAAATGAAAATTTATCTTTCTTTGGGTTCAAATCTGGGCGATAGATTGAAAAATATTGAACGCGCTTTATCTTTGCTCGGTTCCGGCGGCTGCCGTATTATAAAACGGTCGGGCGTATATGAAACCGTTCCTCTTTATTACCTTGAACAGCCCTCTTTTTTTAATTTGGCCGCTGTTTGCGAAACCGCTCTTTCTCCCGGTGAATTGATAAGCCTTATAAGCCGGATTGAAAAATCGTTGAAAAGGCGCAGGCTTTTTAAGAACGGTCCGAGAACCGCGGACATAGATATATTGTTTTACGGAAACAAAATTATAAATCTGCCCGACCTTCAAATTCCGCATCCGCGTTTGGCTGAAAGGGAATTCGTGCTGGCTCCATTGTCGGAAATATCGCCCAATTTGCGTCATCCCGTTTCAGGGTTTAGCCCTGCCAAAATGCTTTCAAGCCTTAAAGACCGCGGCGAAGTTCAAAGGTTGCCTGAAACTTATTGTGAACTGGAAGCCTGGTTAAAAAAACTGCCTCCTCCGGCCGCGCAAAAACATTATTCGCTTGAGGGAATAAAGAGCTCTCTTTCAAGGCTTGGCAATCCTCAAAAGCTTATGGGGAAGGTATTGCATATGGCAGGTTCAACCGGCAAGACCAGCTCCGCCTGCATGTCGGCTTCGGCGCTTTGGGCCGGCGGCTATAAAACAGGGCTTTATACCAGCCCGCATATTTATGGTCCGCGTGAAAGGATAAGAATAAACGGCCGAAAGATATCGGAAAAAGATTTTCTAAAATGTTTTCTCAAAGTGAAATCCGTAAGCGCGGGGGAGCTTTCTTTTTTTGAAACCGTTACGGCAATGGCTTTTCTGTATTTTGCGTTAAAGAAAACCCGTTTTGCCGTTATAGAGGCGGGCTTGGGCGGCGGACTGGACGCCACTAATGCGGCGGACGGCGCCGTGGCGGCGATAACTTCCATAAGCGAGGAACATATTGATTTATTGGGACCGAACATTAAAAACATAGCCGAGCACAAAGCGGGTATAATAAAGAAAGGCGCGGCTGTTCTCATTGGGGTTCAGACGCCGCCTGTAGCCACGCGCGTTATAGAACGGTTTGTCAAAGCCGCAGGCGCTAAAATCCATCGGCCTTGCGAAAATTTTTTAACCGCTGTTAGAGGTAT
>DAOWCC010000015.1 GCA_030639665.1 Elusimicrobiota bacterium
ATGATTTAAAAAAAATAGAATTCTTTTATAAAAACAGAGGCTTCAATAATTTTAAAATCAATTCATCTTCCGTTATTTTCAATGACAATAAAAGCAAAGTTTTTATAAACATAGATTTGGATGAAGGCATAAAATTCGCTTTCGGCAATACGACTTTCAGCGGAAACGCCGTTTATACGACAAAGGACTTGCAAGAACTCCTGGAATACAAGAAAGATAAATTTTACAGCGATGAGCGGCTTCAAGAAACCTTAAGAGCGATTCAAAACAAATATGCCGATAAGGGATATCTGAGAGCGCTTATTAAACCGCTGAAAATAGAAAATAAAGAAACGGGCGCTTTGGATATAAATTTTCAAATAGAAGAAAACGCTCCCATCTATGTCGACCATATAGATGTTGAAGGAAATAAAGCCACGAAAACTTATGTTCTGCGCAGAGAAATAGCGCAGAAAGAAGGCACTATATTCAGTTCGTCCAAAATAAGACGCAGTCAGGAAAAGATTTTTAACCTTGGTTTTATCGATGATGTCCAATTGGCCATAAACCCTTCCACGGATCCCGATAAAGTGGATTTGGTCTTTGACATATTGGAAGGAAAACCCGGCATGTTAACGGCAGGTGCCGGCGTTTCATCCAATGAGGGACTTGTGGGCACGCTTTCGGCGCAACATTTAAATATGTTCGGCAGAGCCCAAAAGCTTTCAATTTCATGGCAATTCGGCAAAAGGGTGCAGGATTATCATGTCAGCTGGACAACTCCCTGGATAAAGGACAAACCAATAAGCTTGGGCGGAGATGTTTATAATACCAGAAGATACCGGCCTTATATGGACTCTCTTTCGGCTTATACCGAGAAAAGAACCGGCGGCAAAGTTTCACTGGGACCGCGGTTTGAAGATGATAAATATCGCCTTAATACATCTTATACTTATGAAAAAGTAAAAATTTCAGGCGTTAAAGATGAGTACACAAATGTTTTAACGGAAGGCACCAGTATAACATCATCCATCTATGTGGAATTCGCGCGCGATACGCGCAATAATATATGGGATCCCGTAAGTGGATCCCGCTCTTCCATAGGCTTGGAATTTACCGGCGGACCTTTAATGGGCGATGTGAATTTTTATAAACCGAATATTTCTTACAGTTACAACCATAAATTATTTGAAATAGACGGCTATCCCTTTGTGCTTTCATTTGCCAATAGATTTGGCTATGTGGCGCGCTTTGGCTCGACAAAATCCGTGCCCGTATATGAAAGATATTTTATCGGCGGCTCTGAAACCGTCAGAGGATATAATTCAAACGGACAAATAGGTCCCTTGGACGGCGGCAAAGTATATAGTGTCGCCAATATGGAATTTAAATTTCCACTGGCGCGAGAAAGAAAAAGAACCATAGTTCAATGGGCTTTCTTTTTTGATGTGGGTAATTCATGGGAAGATTTTAATAATGTAAGCATGCGTTTCGGCACAGGCTCCACAAGACTTAAAGCGGGAGCGGGTTTTGGCATAAGATTTACCACGCCGGCTTTCCCGATAAGGCTTGATTGGGCCTATGGCTTTAATCATGAGCCGGGCGAACAAAGATCGGATATATATTTCACGCTGGGAAATCTTTTCTAAAAAATCACTATGTGATTTTTTACCCTCAGTGTCTAGATTTCGTTATTTCCAGTGATTATCCCGCCATAGGCGGGACACTGAAAGTAAAATAGAAAACACCCTCATTTTTTAGTCGCTGTTTTCTGTTTTTTTAGTACAATAAAACTATGAATAAACTTTCTTTAAAAAGTTTTTTAATCGTTTCCATTTGCCTGTCTTTTTTAACACCGGCGGCTTATTCTTTAGAGCTTTCTCTTGAAAGCAATAAAGCGGAAAGCGGCACGGTGGGATATGTGGATATAGACTTGGTTTTTAAAAAATATTCCTTAACAAATCTGCAAAAAGATTCCTTCAAAAAGAAAGTACAGGAAAAAGAAGATTTTATAAACGGTAAGAAAAAGAATCTGTTCGCGCTTAAAGCGGAAATAAGCCAGCTTAAACAAGAAAAAGAATTCGCTTTAAGACTGCCTCTTTTAATCGAAAACCAAAAGATGTTGAACCAACTTTCGTCATCCTCAACCGCTACAATGGAAGTTTCAACTCAAACAAGCTCCGATATTCCATCCTCTTCCTCGTCCACACTGACCGCCGTTCAAGATATTAGCTCTTCCACAATTCCGTCCGCGCCGCAGGTAATCGATATGCCGGGCATAAGCAATGTGCCTTTGGATTATTTTAACTTTTCAGTTTCCACATCCGCGGCCATAATAGAAGGAATTATAATCAAAAAATCAACCGAACTTCGCAAGATGAGAAAAGAAATTGAACTGTACCGAAGTCAAGCGGAACTCGAACTTTTGGATTATGAAAATCGCCAAACTGAAAACATACTCGGAAAAATTTATATGATTTTAAAAGAGCTGGCTATAAAAGAAGGCGTAAGCGTGGTAATAGATAAAAGAAGCATACTTTTTGGAAATTTCGCGGTTGACCTTACCGACAAACTGTTAATGGAATTGGAAAAAGAAAACTCTTTATGAACATAACTCCAAAACGCGTAGCCGAATTACTGGGAGAAGAAATTAAAAGCGCGATTGACATCATAATTACCGGCGCGGACTCCATAGCAACGGCTAAAAAAACCGATCTGACATATATAGACCATACCGATAAACTGAATCTCCTTTCAAACTCCGCGGCAGGATGTATTATAGTTCCCGCGCAAGCCAAAAACAAAACATTTGATTTTAAAGGCGCCATTATATATTCTGAAAATCCAAAATACTCATTCGCTAAATTTTTAAGAATTTTGGAAAAAGAAATTCTCCCCGCAAAGCCGCCTTCTATCCATAAAAGCGCGATTATAGATGAAACCGCGATTATAGACGAGAATGTTTTTATAGGTCCCTACGCGGTTATAGGTAAAGGCGCGAAGATTTTTGAAGGAGTTCATATTAACGCGCATTGCTTTATCGGGGACAATGTTCAAATAGGAAAAGATTCATTTATTCATCCCAATGTAACCGTTCGAGAAAACTGCATTATAGAGCAAAAAGTAATAATCCATAGCGGCGCGGTAATAGGTTCTGACGGTTATGGTTATATAAAAATTAATAACAAGCATGAAAAAATCCCTCAAATAGGAAAGGTTCGTATTCAGGAAAATGTTGAAATTGGCGCCAATTGCGCCATAGACAGAGCGACCCTGGGTGAAACTGTAATAGGAGCGGGAACAAAACTGGATAATCTGATTCATATAGCCCATAATGTCACCATGGGCGCCAATTGTCTTATAATGGGTCAAGTCGGCATAGCAGGATCAAGCGAGATAGGAAACAATGTGATAATAGGCGGACAATCAGCCATATCCGACCATATAAAAATAGGCGATAATGCCATAGTGATGGGAAAAACCGGCATATTGAGTAATTTGGATGAAGGTAAAATTGTATTCGGACAAGTGGGACGCCCTCATAGGGAAGCCATGAAAATTGAAGTTCTGATGAGCAAACTTCCCGAAATGTATAAGACCCTTAAAAAAATTAAAAAAAAATTAGACCTCTAAGACTCCGCGACCCAAAACATTTTGACTGCCATTATGTATAGAAAAACCATATCCGATAAAATATCTCTTGAAGGCATAGGCATTCACACCGGAAAAGCGTCAAAAATCACCTTTCTCCCCTCGCAAGAGCCTCTGGGCATTCGTTTTATAAAACAAATAAAATCTTCAAAACCTTTCATAATAAGCGCCAATCTTGAAAATGTAAAAACAACTGTCAGGGGCACCTCTATCGGAGAGGGAACGGAAATCATACACACAGTGGAACATATTCTTTCAGCTTGCGCCGGACTGCATATTGATGACCTTGATGTCGAGATAAATTCAGGTGAACCTCCCATTATGGACGGCTCAGCCGTGGAATTCGCAAAGGCTCTCCTTAAAGCCGATATAAAAGAAAAAAAGGACCAAACTAAATTTTTTCTAAAATTCGATAAAGAATTTGAATTTAATGAAGGTAAAGCCTACTATAAAATAAAACCGCATCACGGACTGAAATTCAAACTTAAATTTGCCAATAAGCATAAATTGGTCGGCTCTCAAACAATTGAAATTAACCTTAATAATGAAAGTTACTTAAAAGAAATCGCCCCGGCCAGAACTTTCGGTTTTAAAAATGAAATCGATTATCTTTTGAAAAACGGACTTGCCCTGGGCGGCTCATTAAATAACGCGATTATAATAGATGATGAGCAAATACTCTCATCATCGGGAAAACTTCGATTTGAAAATGAATTTGCCAGACATAAACTGCTTGATTTAATCGGCGACTTAAAGTTGACGGGTTTTGATTTTAAAAACATATCCATAGAAGCGGGATACACGGGACATAAAACAAATGTGAATTTTGCTAAACTATTGAAAAGCAAAGTCACAAAAACGATTTAATACGGCAGTAAGAGCAGACTAATATTCTCAACAGTGTACGATAAAAAAAGATTAGTGAGGAGGTGGTAGGATGAAGAATATAGAAAATATTCCTCAACGCGCGCCGCTTAGAATTATAGAAAGCCAAGAAATTCTGGAAATCATCCCCCATCGCTATCCCTTTCTATTAATAGATAAAGTGGAAATATATGAAGAAAACAAATTGGCCGTAGGCATTAAGTGCGTAAGCGCCAATGAACTGTTTTTTCACGGTCATTTTCCAAATAAACCGGTAATGCCGGGGGTTCTAATTTTGGAATCAATGGCGCAAACCGCCGCGGCAATGATAATGGGACTTGAAGAAATGAAAGAACGATTCGCTTATTTTGCCGGCATAAAAAACGCTAAATTCAGAAGACAAGTTTTGCCGGGTGAAGTTATGAAACTGCGAGTGGAAATAACAGCTTTTAAAAGACAAATCGGGAAGGTAAAAGGCATAGCCTTTGTAGGCGATGAAATATGCGCCGAGGCGCAATTAATTTTTGCGCTGGACTAAAAGATATACCAATGTATTTTAAGAGGATAAAAAATGAGTGTTAAGATACACGCGACAGCGATAATACATCCAAATGCCGAAATTGACGAAAATGTTGAAATAGCGCCCTACACGGTTATAGGCGAAGATGTTAAAATTAAAAGCGGAACTTATATAGGGCCGCATTCCATAATAGAATTTTCCGAAATAGGCAAAGACAATTATTTTACGGGCCATGCTTTTATCGGCACGCCTCCCCAAGATTATAAATATCACGGTGAAAAGACCAAGCTTATTTTGGGAGACAATAATATCATTAGGGAAGGCGTTTCTCTGCATAGAGGCTCGCCTTTAACCTCGATTACAACTATTGGAAACGGCTGTATGTTTATGGCCAATTCCCATATAGGCCATGATTGCAGAGTCGGCAATAAAGTGATTATGGTTAATTCCGCCGCGGCATCGGGCCATGTATATATAGAAGATAATGTTACGATCAGCGCCTTTAGCGGCTTGCATCAATTCTCGCGAATAGGAACTCTGGCAATGCTTGGCGGCGGCTCAATGGTAAGCCAAGATATTCTTCCTTATGTTTTGGCGCAAGGAGACAGGGCAAAACCCATCGGTCTGAATATCGTCGGTCTTAAAAGGGCGGGCATATCGCGAGAAAGCGTAAAATCAATTAAACATGTTTTTAAAACCCTTTTCTTTGAAAATCACCTTTTTACGGATGCTTTAAAGAAATTAAAGACTGAAAAACTCTCTCCCGAAGCCGCACATATGGTTGAATTCTGCGAAAATTCCAAAAGATCCATATCCAGACCAAAGTCAAAAATTAAAAAATCCGAAGGACACAATGAGTAAGAAAAAAGTAGGCTTAATTTCAGGCGGCGGCGCGTATCCCATATTTTTTGCCAGGGAAGCGAAAAAACTGGGTTATGATGTTTTCATAATAGGCCTTAAGGATATCACGCCCAAACAAATTGAATTTTACGCCAAAGAAATAAAATATTTCAAACTTGGACAAATAAACGGTCCTTTGAAATTTCTGAAAAACAATAATGTAAGCAAAGTTCTTATGGCGGGAAATGTCCCGCATATATCCATATTCGGCGGCAATATTTCTCCCGACTTTAGAGCCGCGAAACTACTTTTCAGCCTTAAAGACAAAAAAGCAAATTCCATATTGGGAGCCGTGGCCGATGAATTAAAAAAAGACGGATTTGAACTGATAAATTCCGCCACCTTCTTGGACCATCTTTTGCCGAAAAGAGGTTTTTTAACTTCATTAAAACCAAATAAAAAACAAGACAAAGATATTCAATTCGGCTGGAAAGTGGCAAAAATCATGGCTGATATGGATATAGGCCTTACGGTTGTAATCAAGGATAAAACGGTAGTGGCCGTTGAAGCGATGGAAGGCACCGATAATTGCATACTGAGAGCCGGAAATGTTTTTAATAAAATAAATGCCGATAAAAAGCATCCCAAAAAAAACATGGTCGTGGTTAAAGTCGCGCGGCCCAATCAAGATATGCGCTTTGACTTGCCCGTAATAGGAATAAAAACTTTAGAAATCATGAAAGACGCGGGAGCTAATGTTCTGGCCATAGAATCACGGAAGACACTGATACTCGAAAAAGAACTTTTCATTAAGAAAGCCGATGAATACAATATAGCCGTTCAGGCCATCAATCCCGCGGACATGCTGTTTTAATAAACCTTGCCATTCTCAGTCTCTTAATCTACAGGAATAGATTCCAACACCTTCATTATTTCAGCGGCTCGCTTTCCTCTATTTGAGGACATCGGCTTATAAATTATATCTTCTTTCTGAAAACCGCTAAGCGTGATAATATAGGGTTGATTAAGCTTGACGGTTATCATTTGAAATGTGGCCAATTCCGCCAAATCTTCCGCCCAATTTTTTGAACCGTAAAGAGAAATAAAAGGGCTTTTAGCAAGCCCTCTATAAAGAGACGGGACCTCTTTCATTTCCAGTTTCGGGCCGCCGCCAAGACCATAAAATTTAATTTTATCTCTGCCTTTAAAATTCCCTCCTTTCGCGGGAACGGCATAATCTTTCCAGCTCTTTAAAAATATATCTCCCTTATAACTTTTCTTGGGCCAATATTTTTCCGGAAAATCCTTCTCCACAAAAGGCGTCACTCTTTTTATATAATCCACGGCATGAGTCGCTTCATGGAATAAAGCATAAGCCAGCCCCTTATATTTATCTCCCGCGTTAACATTAACGCTTAAGCCCGGAGCCCCAATAAAACAGCTTTGTTCTCTTTCAGTCAGAGTTTTGGAAAGGCTATATCTTAAAGAAGAGGGATTGAGAGCTATATGAAAATAAACCTTATTGTCCTTATCCACAACCCAGCTGGCCATGCCATTACCCATAAAGTTTTCAACAAAATAAATACCCACGCAGTTTTCCTTGAAAACTTTCAGATATATGGGAGGAAGAAAATCCATGTATTTGAGAACAAGAGCTTTATCTGAAGCGGAAGGATTATAGGCTTGATAATCGGGCCTATTATCCATTTTGCGATAAACATCAAGAATTTCTTTCGGCATAAGTTTTACGCGCTCAATAAGAGATGAAGATGATTTAAAATCATAAGTTTCCAAACGACATATCGGAGGAATCTGAGGATCGTATTTCTTTTTACATGAAACGCCGCCTATCGCCAATACAGCGCTTAAACAAAGCAATTTAAAAATATTTTTCATTTTTTCCCCCAAAGAATTTCAACCGCAAAAAACCGTTCATACATTTTCATATTCGGGAAAAGCGATTTTCAACAAATAGCTGTCGCATTGCCTATTGCCTTTCGCGAGTTTTAATCCTTCAGTTAAAATTCGGGCAATCTCTCCGTATTTCGGCTTATCAGACAATTTTAATCCCAATCTTTTTTTAAGCGCAAAAATCAATTTGTTATTATTAATTTTTTTAAAATCCCGTTCCATGGCCTTATAATCCTTAAGCGCGCGCTTTATAAGAGCCCGATTAAAATACGCCCAGAAATAACTTTTATTTTTTTTTATGACATAATTAAAATCTTTAAGCGAAAGTTTAAAATTCTTCAAAATCCTATGACTTTCGCCGCGCCATATATAAGCCTCCAAATCGGACGGCGCCAATTTTACGGCCTTATTTAAATCTTCCAGCGCTTCCTTATACATTCCCAATTTTAAATGGGCCGCGCCTCTCCATGTGTAGGCGATATAATTATTATCTTCAACGGCGATATTCAGCTCTTTTATGGCTTTTTCATATTGCCCGATAAAAAGATAACATTCGCCCTTCCATGCTTTTACATTGGAATTTTTCCCGGACGCGCCGTAGGCGCGGTCAAATTGTTTAAACGCTTCTTGTTTTTTTCCAGCGCAAAGCAATATTTCTCCCATCGCGCAATTTAAAACCCAATCCTTCAATCGAACTTTTTTGATTGTTCTCATCAATTTTAGCGATTGGGCATAATTCCCATAATTACACTCTTTTGCCGCCAACAAATATTTCATCCACGCGTATTTGCCGACAAACAAAGAATTTAATTTCTTTAAATCTTCATAGCTTGTATCGGGATTTAAAGACGCTTGATAAAATATTTTGAATATTTTTAACTTCGGCGGGACTTTAGCATCGCGAATTAAAACCAATTGTTTTTTCATGAATCCTTTAGACATTGTGCCCACGAAAGGATTGCAAAGTTCATCAATCGTTATGGCGTTTGAATTCATTATTTTTTCAAGCGCTTTAAAAGCGTCAGTATATTCGCCCGCGGCGCAATATGCTCTAAAATGCCTGATATCATATGTTTTACTTTTAGACGTCATAGCCGAAAATTTTAAAAAAGCGGCTTTCATTTTTTTTTCTTCAGCCCTGTCTCTGTAAAACATTCCGATATCGTGATAAACCTGAATTATTTTTTTTCGCTTTTCCATGTTTTTATCGCCTGATAAAGCTATGTCCATTAACATTTCATTATGGGGTTTGTTAAAATTTTTGGAAACCAAGGCGTTCGTATTGAGAAAGAGGTTTCCTCTATCTTCTTTGGCCCTTTTACGCGCGCCATATAATATCAGAGACAACCGTTCCTTGTCCGGCTTAAGTTTGGAGCATTTTTTTATAGCTCGCGCGAGTTTTTTCTTATCATTAAGTTTTATCAAAACTTCCATTAGAGCATAATACGCCTCGATAAAATCCGGCGATAGTTCGATTGCCGTTTCAAGAACTTTGACAGCTTCATTTAATTTCTCTTCTTGAACATAAAGTTTCCCCAAAATCAAATAAGTGTGAGAAATTCCGGAATCAAGTTTGATCACATGTTTTATGTTTTTTTGGGCCTTGGAAATCAGACCCTTTTTAGCATAAGCTATTGATAAGTTTATGCGGCTTTGAATAAAGGCCGGTTTCAATTTAACGGCTTTTTCATAAAAGAAAATCGCCTTATTGATTTTACCGGCGCCATATAAAGCGTCTCCATAAGCTAAACAAGCTCTTGGACTATCCGATAATAATTTAGATGATTTTTTATCTGAAGATTCGTATTTACAATCGTCTTTAACGAAAATTTTTCTTTTCACTCTCTTTAACCCCTAATCATTATTTAGAAAGGAAGAAGACGCCGCTGCAAACCAAAAGAGTTCCGACAAGTTTTACCGTGGTAAAACTTTCGCCCAGAAAAAAACATACCAAAACAAAAGTTATAAGAGGATATGTGGAACTTAGCGGAACCACGCTTGAAGCCTCTCCTCCGGCCATGGCTTTCAAGTAAAAATATACTCCGCTCATGGTAAAAATAACGCTTAAAAATACCAATATCATGGATATTCTGCCGCCATTTTCAACTGCTTTTTTAAAAGGAACAAGCTTCCACAAGACAAGCGGCAAAAATATAACTATGGTTGCCACCAATTTGGCGATAAAAACATTTCCGGCATCCAAATAGCGAAGTATTAATTTATCAAGGAAAGAACCCGTGCCCCAGCATAAAACCGCCAATCCCACAAAAGTTATAGTTATAAAAGTCATATAAATCCTCTACTAACGACAGGCTATGATACAAATTAAGTTAAAAAATTAAAAATTTTTATTTTTTTTACCTTGACCTTGCGACTCTCTCCTGCAATACTATCCGCCTTGACCTGCTGTTTACGGAGGAGGAAGCTGACATGGAATGTTTTTTTTAGTAAAAGGATGTTTAACATATTTTTTTATGTCGTCGGTAAAACCCCATTCGTCTTCATAACTTAGAGCCTTATTATAATACTCAATGGCTTTTTCCCTGTCACCTTTTAAATCATAAATATTTCCAAGTCTTACTATGGACCAAACCGCCCAGCGGGGCGCAATATCCTTTTCCTCTAAGGTATCCACCGATTTCAAAAAATATTTTTCAGCTTCATCAAGTTTCATTTGAGCAAGATAGCTTGTGGCAACCGTAAGATAAGCTCTTGGCAGATAGTTTTTAGTATAGATGGTTCTTTTTTCTTCTATATATTTAAGATATTTAAAACCCTCATCTTGAACTTTTTGAATTTGACCGTCTTCATAAAGCGAAGCGATTAAAACAAAATGCATTAGAGGATGCATGGGATATTCCACCATTAATTCTTCCGACCACTTAACTGAAAGCTTGGGATTTGAATATTTGCCTTTATATTGAGTATATATCTCTATTAAAATTAATTTGGCCGCGGTTTTATTAAAATAGCCTTTCTCACTGCAAAGAGTTAAATATTTTAAGCCTTTCTCGGCATTGCCGCTTATAAAAAATATTTTAGATAAAATTCCAACCACTCCGGGAAGCGTGCCGGCGTAATATTCATACATGCCCAAACCAAGATAAGCGTCATAAAGCTCGGGATTTATTTTGATAGCCTTGCGCATGCGGCGAACGGCTTTTTTTCCGTCAAAATAGGCCTTAACCCATCTATGCTGAGTTACGGCAAGCCGCGCTCTTAAGCCGTAAATTCCGCCCAAACACATATAAGCGTTTTCATCTTTGGGATGTTTTTTTAACCAAGCCTCTCCTATTTTCGCGACTCTATCGGTAAGTTTGACATATTCATCATCCAGTTTGGCATTGGATCTTTCCTGCTGATATTCAAAACGCGCCCATGCCGTCATGGCCTTTCCGAAATGTCCAAAGGGGTGCTTGGGATATTTTTTAATAATCGCGTCAACGGCTTTATCGGCCTCTTCAACTCTAATGGCATAAATATCATCAAAAGCCTTTTTGGTAAGCTTCGCTATTTCAGCGGTCAAGGTCTTGGTTTTTACCGCTTCGGATTTAATATTCTTTTTAACGCTCAAATCAGCATTCAAGATTTTTTCAACAGGCTGCTCCGCTCCGCTCGCCAAAGCGCTCGCGGAAACATCTTCTTTCTTATCGCTATCCATGGCGAAAGAAAAATTAATATTTAAAAAAATAATCGCGGAAATAATTGGAATAAAAAACTTTATCATAACTTTATAATATCAACACCCATATAATGCCTTAAAGCTTCGGGCACGGTTATGGAGCCGTCCTCATTTTGATAGTTTTCAAGAATAGCGGCAAAAGTTCTGCCAACAGCAAGACCGCTGCCGTTTAAAGTGTGGAGATATTCATTTTTTTTATCCTTTCTTCTATATCTGGCATTCATTCTTCTGGACTGAAAATCCGCGCAATTGGAGCAGGATGAAATTTCCCTGAATTGATTCTCTCCCGGCATCCAGACTTCCAAATCATATGTTTTCTCGGCGGAAAAACCCAAATCTCCACTGCAAAGTTCTATCACTCTATAGGGAATTTTAAGAACTCTTAACACTTCTTCAGCGTCATCTCTCAATTTCATGAGAGCCGCCATGGAATCTTCCGGTTTTGTCAGCCAAACAAGCTCCACTTTATTAAATTGATGGTTTCTTATAAGCCCTCGAGTGTCCTTGCCATAAGAGCCGGCTTCCTGCCTGAAACATGAAGTAAAAGCCGCGTACTTGATAGGCAGCTTAATTTCATCAACTATGGAATCTCTATGAATATTGGCTAAAGGAACTTCAGCAGTCGGCGCGAGATAAAGAGAGTTATCTCCCGCCATTTTATAAAGATCTTCTTCAAATTTAGGCAATTGCCCCGTGCCAATCAGTGAATCTCTTTTAATCAAAAACGGCGGCATAATTTCCAGATAATCATTTTTAACCGTATGAATATCCAACATTAACTTAATTATCGCTCTCTCAAGTTTGGCTCCCTGACCTTTTAATAAAGCAAATCTGGAACCCGCCAATAAAGAAGCGGTTTTAAAATCAAGTATATCCAGAGCCTCGCCAAGATCGTGATGATCCACGGGCTTAAAACCAAAATCCTTTTTATACTCCATATTTTCACTGATAATATCATTATCTTCGGCGCTTTCACCAATCGGAACGCTTTCATGAGGCATATTCGGCACAATAAGAGAAAGATGTTTCATCTCTTTTTCAATTTCTGAAAGTCCGTCTTCTTTGGACTTCATAATATGCTTTATCTTATTTGCTTCGTCAAGAACATCTCGCGCTTCTTCATCTTTTTTGGCGATTTTCAAATCTTTAATTTTTTTGGTTATTTCATTTCTTTTTGAGCGCAAAGCTTCTATATCGGTTAAAACACCTCGGTAAAAACTGTCTTCGGCCATTAAATCGTTAAACACTTCAAAAGCTTTTTTTCCGCGGCTTTCCATGGCGTTTTTTGATTTTTCAGGATTTTTGCGAATAAATTTAAGGTTGAGCATTATAAATTTCCGTTAGGTTTTTAGTTCTTAATTTTACTGTTTGGAGGTTATCACTGATTGATGTATATTTTTATTTAAATCATCGCCTTTTCTCGGTTCAATCATTATTTCCATGCCAATGGCGTCTATCCAGAAACCATTGCTTCTAAGCTTTTTTAATTCCGTATTTATGCCCGTATTTAGAATTTTCACAGTTTGCTCGCGGGAAGATTTTATCTTTGAAATTCTTAATTCTTCAATGCGAAAAGGAACGGACCAAATAGCCGTATCATCCGCCGAATTCAATTTTACTATTTTAAATTTAAGCGCGTATCTTAAAACCAGACCTTCAACAACTTTATTGCCTTCATTGCGAACAGACACAAGAATTCTGATTTTTTCATTAATTTTGCCTTCAGGTTTTATTAAGACCTCTTTTACCTTCACAAAAGGCAAGCGTTTTGCTCCGACAATTTTGGAAACTTGCCAATTAACATCTTCTATCGTAATCTGAGCGAATGCGGCGGCAGAACACATAAAAACCAAGAGCGAGCCATTTACAATGTTTTTTACCATCTGCCTACCCGACATAGTCTTGAATATTTTTTTTAGTGTCATTTTAATCCTGATTTTTAATGTAATCATAAAGCCCCTCCCTTTTGGTCACAAACAGCACCATCGCTAAAATCTTTGGCTAATCGCGCCGAAATTTTGCTCCACCAAAAGGGAGGGGCTTTAATTTTAAGCTCCAATATACTTTATCCGCAGCAGCAAGCGCAGGCTGATTTTTTCATCATTGGCGCCATTTTCTTTTTAAGCATGGAAACAGCGGTTAATTTTTCCCATTCAAACTTAGAATCGGTTCTACCAAAATGTCCGTAAGCGGCTGTTTTTCTGAATATAGGTTTTCTCAATTTAAGATTTTTAATAATACCGGAGGGAGTCAAGTCAAAATTCTTGACTACGATATCGGCAATTTCCAAATCGCTTATTTTACCGGTTCCGTGAGTATCCACAAAAAGTCCAACAGGTTTGGCGACGCCGATAGCATAAGCTATTTGTATGGTGCATTTATCGGCTATGCCCGCGGCAACTATATTTTTGGCCACATATCTGGCCATATAGGCCGCCGATCTATCCACCTTGGTCGAATCTTTTCCTGAAAAGGCTCCGCCGCCGTGAGGCGCCACGCCGCCGTAAGTGTCAACTATTATTTTTCTTCCGGTCATGCCGGTATCCGATTGAGGTCCGCCCACCACAAACTTACCGGTGGGATTAATAAGAAACCTTGTTTTTTTGTCTATAAGCTTTGAATCCAAGACGGGAAGAATAATTTTTTCTTTTATTTCTCTTTTGGATTTTTCGGTTATATGCTTGCCCGTTTTATCAAGTATATCCTCGGTATGTTGCGTGGATAAAACAATGGCGTCAATCCTTTTGGGTTTATCACCGTCATATTCAATGGTAACCTGTGATTTGCCGTCCGGTCCAAGATATTTAAGAATGCCCGCTTTTCTAACGCGCGACAAATTCATGGAAAGCTTATGCGCGAGCACAAGAGACAAAGGCATATATTCAGGAGTTTCCTTGCAAGCATATCCTATCATTAAACCCTGGTCGCCGGCTCCGCCCGTATCAACACCTTGAGATATATCGGGAGATTGTGTTCCGATAATATTTAAAACAGCGCAGGTATTATAATTGAAACCGTATTTATTGTCGGTATAGCCTATTTCTTTTATTACCTGTCTCGTTAAAGTGTCTATGTCGACATATGTCGTGGTTGTAATTTCTCCGCCGACGATAACAAGCCCTCTGGTTATAAAAGTTTCACAAGCGACTCTGCCCTTAGGGTCTCTTTTCATTATCTCATCCAGTACGGCGTCTGAAATCTGATCACAAACCTTATCGGGATGTCCTTCGGTAACGCATTCCGATGTAACAAATTTTTTTCCTGCACATGCCATAAATTCCTCCGCTGTCATTAATATATATATCAATTATATCTTTTTGATTGATTGAATACCAAATACAAGTTAAGCGTTAAAAACGCTTAACAGGCTACAGGCCTCAGGTGACAGGTGACAAAAAAACAAATACGAATCATTGACCTTCAGTCTTTGACGCTATTATTTCGCATTAACCATTTTGGCCGCGAATTCGATAAGTTTTTTTGTGTCTTTAAAACTGCCCGTTTCGGCATATATCCTTAAAAGAGGCTCCGTGCCCGAAGGACGCATTAAAACCCAATTATCATTGGCAAGCATTATTTTAAGACCGTCAATAGTTAAGGTTTTTTTGATTTTCTGTGAAAGGATAACTTTGGGGAATTTCTTTCTGAGTTTGACGGCAAAAGAATGCTTATTGGTGACGGCTTTTTGAATTTTAAAATCACTGCGCAAAAAATAAGATTTGCCGTATTTTTTTTCTATGTCCTGATAAACCTCAGACATTTTCTTTTTGCTATCAGCCAATATTTGCATCATCAAAAGACCTGTTAATATACCGTCTCTCTCGGGAATATTCCCCTTCCATGAATAGCCGCCGGATTCTTCAACTCCGAAAGCCACATCTTCCGATATCATCTTTTCCGCTATATATTTAAATCCAACGGGAACTTCTTCCAAAAGCAATTTATGCGCGGAAGATTTTTCATTGAATTGATTAACGATTCTTTTGGTAAGATAGCCCATGGAAACAGCCTGAACAACCTTTCCTTTTAATTTATTCTTTTCAAGCAAATAATCAAGCAAAATAGGCGCTATCTGACAGGGAGAAAGATAATTTCCTTTTTCATCAACCATGGCAAATCTATCGGAATCTCCGTCAAAAGCTATGCCTAAAGCCGCTTTCTTAGCCTTAACCGTTTTTATTAATTCGGCCATGTTTTTTTCTATAGGTTCGGGAGCTATTCCGCCAAACAAAGGATCTTTTTCACTATTTATCGTTATGACGCGCTTGGAATTGAAAATATCGCTTAAAACCTCCGCTCCCGTGCCATGCATAAAATCAACAACCACGGGCCCTTTAATTTTCTTTAAGATATCTTCAATTTTAAATTTAGATTTTAAATAGGCGACATATTTTTTATTGAAAGATTTAAATTGAGGCTTAAAATCCACTTCCGCGCTTGGAGAAGCCTTTGAAACATAACTTTCAAGCTCGGCCGTAAAAGAAGGAGGAGCGGAACGACCGGCCTCTTTAAATTTAATGCCGTTGTAAAAATGTTTGTTATGACTTGCCGTTATCATTATGCCGATTACATGTTTTTTGTAAGTCATATGGCTTATTGCCGGAGTGGGAACGACGGAATCGGAAACTGTCACGCTAAGCCCGTTCGCGGCTAAAACCTCAGCCACTGAAATAGCGAATTTTTCAGACATAAATCTTCTGTCATAGCCAACCACAATGGAAGGTTTATCCGAAATACGCATATATTTATACGCTATAAAGTCGCTCAAGCCTTGAGTTATTTTTCTAACATTGGCATATGTAAAATTTTCTGAAATAACACCTCTAAATCCATCTGTTCCAAAACTGATATTATTATGATCGGCCATTTTTATGTCTCCAAAAATTCAAATTATAGTGCTTCGGTTTCATATATTAGAAAAATAAAGCCAATTAGTCCAATGATAAACCGCAGAATAATTAAGGATGCACCTTACAACTCTTGCCTCTTGTTTCTTGCTTTTTACCTCTCTTTGGCACATGGAAATTCGCCATAACCGCCTCTACCATCTTTTCAGTTTCAAGCCGAAAGGCTTTTTCAATCCATTTCCCGGGCTTAAAAAATAAATTCTCGCCTTCAAAAATTTTTTCAAGCTCTATCACATATCTTACGCCTTTAGAGCTCAATAATCTTTTATTTTTTATTTCCGACCGTCCGCATATTATAACTATGGGTTTCTTATATTTTAACGCCAGAGAGGAAAGCCCGTAAAATCCTTTCCCGCAAAGACTTTGTTTATCAAATTTTCCCTCGCCCGTAATAAGGATATCCGCTTTCTTAGCATTATTCTCAATACCGATAAGGTCAAATACATATTTCGTTCCGTCTGATAATTTTGCGTCAAAAAAAGCGCTTAAACCCGCCGCGAGCCCTCCGGCCGCGGCTCCGCCTTTAAGACTGCTTATATTTTTATTTAAATCGCGTTTGACAATCTTTGAATAATGCAATAAGACTTTTTCAATAATTTTCACTTTTTGAGGGCAAGCTCCTTTTTGCGGACCAAAAATTCTGGCGGAGCCTTTTTTTCCGCATAAAAGATTTGAAACATCCGTCAAAGCTATAAATTCAATCTTTTTTAATTTCTTTGGAACTCCGTTATCAATCTTTGAAAGTTTTGATAAGCCTCGCGCTCCTCTTAAAATATCTTTGCCTTTAATATCCGTCAATTTGAACCCAAATCCCTGGGCGCAACCCGCTCCCCCATCATTTGAAGCGCTGCCGCCAAGCCCGATAATTATTTTCTTTGCTCCCAATTTGAGCGCTTTATCTATCAACTGCCCGACCCCGAATGTTGAAGCGTTCATGGCGTCAAGCTCATTACGCTTAAGATATTTAATGCCCGAAGCCTCAGCCATCTCAATAACAGCCGTTTTATCTTTACAAAAAATATATTTGGCTTTAACTTTCTTTTTTAGCGGCCCGTCCACTTTAAGCGTTTTTATTTGACCGCCAAAAACATTCAAGACGATATCAATCAAACCGTCTCCCCCATCTGAAATGGGAGCCAATTTTAAATTAATTTTAGGCAAAGCTTCTTTTATGCCTTTGGCAATTGATTTAGCCGCCAAGCCGGCATTAAGCGTGCCTTTAAAAGAATTGGGTGAAATAAGTATATTCATATTAGACTTTTGTATAATAACATTTCATGAACACGGCAAAACTGGTATATAGATACAATGATAGTCTCTATATTAATCTCACTAATCAATGTCCGACAAAATGCGTTTTCTGCATAAAATACTTATGGAAAATGCAATTTCACGGATACAATCTAGATATTAGCAAATTCGAACCAAACGCGGACGCCTATATAGACGCTATTGGCAAAGAAATTAAAATCGCCGGGTTTAATGAAATTATCTTTTGCGGATATGGCGAGCCGACTATGCGCTTGGCTGAAATGCTTAAAATTTCAAGCGCTATTCGCGCAGGAAAAATAGTCGGTTTGCAAAGTGATTTTAAAATAAGATTAAATACAAATGGTTTGGGAAACTTAATAAACAAAAGGAATATCGTTCCCGAATTAAAAGGCAGTATCAACTCTGTCAGTATCAGTTTGAACACAATGGACCCCCGGCAATGGCTTCATCTTATGAATCCGCTTAGCGAATACAGGGAAGAAGGTTTTTTGAGCGTTTTGCAATTTATAAAAGATTGTTCCAAAAATTTGGATAAAACCACAATTACCGCTCTTGACAATCTTGGCGCGGACCTGGAAAAATTAAACGCTCTGGCAAAAGAATTGAATATAGATATAAGAATAAGATCAGGGCTTGAAATTAAAAAATTATGAAATTGGAAAGAAAAACATTATTGATGATAACCGCTCTCGGTTTTTTGATCTTAGCCAGCATTCCGAGCGTTCTGTTTCATAAGGCTTTAAAAAAATATTTTGGTTTTCTCTACTCGTGGGATGTAGCTGTTTTGAAATTAAATAAACCGGGAACTCTTCCAAAAATGCCTGATAGAAACCATGCTACATACGAAATTCCTCACTCGGAACTTAGGTTTGTAAAATTCTCGGTAAAAATGCCAAAAGCCTCATCAGTCAAAATAGCGGCTGACTTTAATAAATGGAATCCCGATAATCTTGCTCTTGTAAAAAGCGGAAAAACATGGAAAACCATTGTTACGCTACCCTCCGGAGAATATAGATATTTGTATAAAATAGACAATGAATTCGTCCTTGATCCGTTAAATCAAAAAACATCCACTTATAATGGACGAAAGGTATCTCTTTTAACAGTCAAATGAATAAATTGATTTTTACCATCACCTTGCTTATAGCGGTCAATATTTCCGCCTCAGCTTCAATATTTGACGCTTTTAATCCCGCTACCGACAATACTTCAAATAAAATCGAAACAACCGCGGTTTTGCTTTGGATGCCGGCGTTTGCCCCCTCATTGGAAAATATACTTGATGAACTGGAAAAGAATCCCGATTTAAAAATCACTATAGCGCTATCGGAGCCAATAGACGATCAGGATTTAAAAAGACTGCAAAAAATTTCAAAAAAAGGCCAAATTGAAATAATTATGCGGCTAACAAACAACCCGGTCATAGGACTTTTCTATTACCCAAAAAACATTTCTCCTCTCAAAGATACTGCCGGAGAATTACAATACTCTGGTAATAATCCATTTTTTTTCGCCCAAAGGCTTATGGATGCCAGAAAAGCTTTTATACAAAATTTAGAAGCTTTCCCCGCGGGTTTTGCGAACTCTCCCGGTGACATGTTTTCCGATTATGTGCCGCTGGCCAAATCCATTGAATTGCGTTGGCTGGCATCCGGCCCGCTTATATCAAGCGCGACTTATGAAATCCTCAATTGCGAGGGAATAAATATTGTTCCCTTTGAACTTTTTAAAAGTTCCGAAACATTTATCTTTAAAGAAAACGCTCTAAACTTTATCGCCTATGATAAAACTCTCTCCCTTCAAACGGATGAGAATGAATTGCTCCTTGATTTTTTAAGTTTGAATAAACAAAAACGATATTTAACCGTAAGCGAAGCAATTGATATCGCCATATCCACGCCTGTAAGCAGAGCCTCTTTGCCCGATATGACCACGCCTTGGACAAAAGATTATTCTCTTTGGATTTCAAACAGACAGCAGAGGGGACTTCTAACGGGTCTTGAAAAAACGAGAGAAGAAATTTTACGATTCATGGGTTTAAATCAAAACAAAACCAAGAGAATAAACAGACTTTTGAATGACTTTTATGAAATTGAAAGCGGTCCGCAATTGATTGAGCTGTTTGAAAACCAGGGAAAAAAATCAAAAACCGTTGAACTGGATTTGCAAAACGCGTTCGCGAAAATTTACAGGCGCATGGGAAAAAATCTTCCCAATTGGCTATTTAAATCATTTAAGGAGCTATCACCTGAAAACAATATCACCACCGTGCTTATATCATCCGGGACAAATTTTATTAATTTTAAAAACAGCTTCACCCCCGAGGAAGAATTACACGTAAAAAACGAATCCGAAGCAATTTCATCACAGACATTTCGCATAGCCGAAATGGATATTCATTGGGATGAAAATGAAATTGAATTTTATTTAAAACCCGAGTTAATAAACGATACGGATGAGTACGAAGAAATCGACTTCGACAATATTGAGATTGATATTTACATTGATATAAACAATAGACTGCGGGCCGGCAGAAGAAGAGCTCTTCGCGGCAATAAGATAAACATACTTCCCCAAGACGCGTGGGAATACTCCATAAGCGTAAATAGCGCCGAAACTCTTATAAACTATGCCGCCATGTCCGGAATTAAAAAGCTCTATTCCACAAAAACAATAAAAGAAAACGGCGGGTTCAAAATAACATTGCCGAGAAAAACTCTTCGGGGAAATCCTTTGCGCTGGGGCTATTCCGCCATTATATTCTCAGACAAAAGCGCTAAAGAATTCACCGACAAATTATCCTCCGATAAGCCGGAAGGCTATCTATCCAGCATAAGACCCGGAAAGAAGTAATTTAATTTTTGAGCGCTTTGAGATTAATAACTTTCGCATAATTTATACTGTGGGGTGTCCTGCATACATAGTCCACTCCGCGTCAAAGGATAACATCTATGGAACAAAGAGAAAAAATAGTTTCCTTTCTTAATTCGTATCTTGATATTAAAAACATAAAAGACAGTTCGCAAAACGGCCTTCAATGCGAAGGATGCGAAAATGTGAAAAAAATAGTTTTTGGCGTTTCAATGTCACTTAAACTCATTGAAAAAGCGATAAAAGAAAAAGCCGATATGATAATTGTTCATCATGGCCTTTTATGGGGCCGTTCACTGATTTTTAAAGGGCCGCATAAGAAAAAACTCGAACTTCTTTTTAAAAACAATATAAGTCTTCTCGGTTATCATCTTCCGCTTGATAAACATATTAAAATCGGAAATAACGCTCAAATAATGAATTATCTGGGCGCCAAGCAATTAAAACCTTTCGGTCTTTATGATGGGGAGACAATAGGCTTTAAAAGCGCGTTTTCCAAACATAAAAGTTTGGATGGGATAATCAAAACACTCTCGGAGAAACTTAGTTCAAAAATAGCATGTCTTGAATTCGGCCCAAAAAAAATAAAAACCCTGGGAGTAATAAGCGGCGGAGCTCAAAGCATGTTCACTCAAGCGATAGACGCAAATCTTGATTTATATATAACCGGAGAAATCAGCGAATTCGTTCAGGAGACGGCCCGCGAAAACAATATAAACTTTATTTCAGCGGGACATTATAATAGCGAAAAACCGGGCATATGGGCGCTTGAAAAGCTTATTAAGTCCAAATTCAAAGTTGAAACAAAATTTATAGATGTGCCAAATCCAATATAATTTCCTCCTACGGAGGAGTGACCAGTCACCAGTTACAAGTCACAAGCAACAGCAAAACAGAATAGAGGCAACCAGCTTAATTTTTCCAATTTTTATTCTATATTCCATTCAAAAAAACAGATAAAAATTTCAATCTATATCTATCACAAAACCAATAATAAAAAGCCGGTTTTATCTTTAGCAAGTTTTAA
>DAOWCC010000114.1 GCA_030639665.1 Elusimicrobiota bacterium
AAAAAAGAAAAAACATACAGAATGATTTTAAAAAAACCTTTCATCGTCCAAATAGACATATCCGCCATTAAAGGCAAAACCATTCTGGAGGATTTAAAAGCCCGTGATTTTACGATAAATTCCATGGCCTATCCTTTGAGGGAGATAAGCGACTTATCTTTTAAAACCTCTAAACCAAAGAACCTCAAAAACAAAACGGCCTTAAAAATAAAAGGTCTTAAAATAAAAAAAATCATGGACCCCACCGGTGGGATTAAGGATTTAAAAAAGAAAAAAATAATATTTTCAAATCCCGTTAAAGCCATTAAAAACGACCCGCTAAGGATGTTGCGAGCCTTTAGAATCGCTTCTCAATTGGATTTTGAAATAGATAAAAAATCTTTATTGGAAATAAAAAAACAAGCGTCCAATATACTTAAATCATCGCCCGAAAGAATACATGACGAACTCATGCTTATTTTTAAAAAACCTCAGTGCCTGCCATGCATAAAAAATCTTTTTAAATACGGTTTGCTACTGGCGATATTCCCCGATTTAAAACCTCAAATTGAATGCGCCGAAGAATATTATGGAAAAGGCGGCGTTTTAAAACACACTTTTAGAGTTATAGAGCGCATGGAGTATTTTTTTGAAAAAGCCAAAACCATTATCCCTCATTATAAAGAAGCGCCCGATTTCTCTTCGGATAAAGAAATTTTAAAAATGATAGCCCTTTTGCATGATGTGGCAAAACCTCCCAAGGCGGCTTTTGTAAAAGGCCGTTTAAGATTTTTCGGACATGAAGAATACGGCGCTATAATGAGCGCGAGAATAATGAAAGATCTGCGATTCTCAAACAATCACATAAAGCTGGCCTATAATACCATTGAGCATCATTTGAGGGTGGGAAACTTAGCTTCCAATAATAGTATTTCAGACCGCGCCATTTTCAGATTTTTTAGAGATATGGGAGAATCTTCTTTTCATCTGCTGATTCTTTGCTGGGCCGACCATTCAAGCTATATATCTCTGCGCCAAGTGGATTCAATACTGAAAAAGATAAAACAAAAACCGTTTTTCATCGGCCCCAAAGGATTGCCAAAAACCGGCATCATAAAAACCCTGCGCTTCCTTCAAGTGGTTAATCTTCTTTTTTCAACTTATATCAAAAAAACCCTCAAACTGAAGAACTGCAAACTTATTGACGGAAAAGATATAATGAAAGCGCTAAAAACCAAGCCCGGACCCCATATCGGGCGGATTTTAAACAATATCTCAATGCTTCATTTTGAAGGAAAAATAAAAACAAGAAAAGACGCCTTAAGTTATATAAAAAAACACAATAAAAACAGCGAGCAAGAGTGGAAAAATAAAAAAGCAAAAACAAGCAAAAGGGAAAGTCGATAAGTTCGAAAACGCGAAAGTTTCGGCCAAAATATACCGGAGTTCTTTCGTATTTATTGTGGATATCATGCAGTTTTTTATATCCTGTAAATCTTGTCTAAAAAAAGTTGTTAGAAAAAAACAAAGTATCTGACAGGATTAACAGGATAAAATCGGATGTAAAAAGTAATGAAGAATTCGTTACAATCAAATCTCCCCCAGCCCCTCTTTGCTAAAGAGGGGAGACTAAAAAATTGTTTAAAAAAACAAAGTATCTGACGGGATTAACAGGATAAACGCAAACATAGCCCTTGATACGGAACACTTAGTATTCAAGTCTTTCTCCGCGTCCTCTGTTCTTCTATATTCTTTGCGTTCTCTGCAGCCTGCCCGCCAATGCTGTAGTGGCGGGTTTAATTCGTGTTATGTGTCCTTTGTGCCTTGGTGTCTTGGCCGTCTTGTCCGCCATCGCCGTAGTGGAGGAACCCCTTTTGAGCTTTCCGTTTCCTAATTTTCCCTAAACCCTATCCCATGGTTTTATTGCCCTAAAGACCTATTTTCAAATAGGTCCTTTTTATGAAAATTATATACCTAATAAGCTCATGTTCCGTTTCTTTTTTTCTCCTATACTGTTAATGTAGGGAGAAAAAAATGAAACTGATAAAACCACTCAATTTTAAAAAATTCATGTTTTTTGCAATAGCTTTCTTTTTGACATTCAGTTTATCCTATGCCAATCAAACGGTCAAAAAAGCAGATAAAACCGCGAAAAAAAACAATACTCAAACCCTCGAAAACACCAATACGCCGAAACTTAAAAAAATACTTTTGGAACTTATAAAACAAAACGAATATATGGATGATGTTCTTGATGAAATGAAAGACTCGGACTCTGATTTAAGTTTGATTCAAATCTCCTCACTAGACTTAACCTTTAATATCATAAATAACAATTTAAAAAAGTTATCCCTTCTTACCAAGGATGAATTAATAAAAATTCAGCCGACCGGAACTAATTTGACTTACACTAAAACGATATTGAGCCATGCTGATAAACTGAACAAAAAAGTATATCACGCGCAAAAATTTATCAGAAAATCCTTATCCGCGGAACCAATCTTGCGCGACGCCCCCGGCCTGAGAAAAACAAAAAAAATCAAAGGGGAAAATCTTCTTCAAATAATAAAAGAACAAAAAGCCATTCATAAACTCGCGAAAAACATAAAGCGCTTAAAAACAACTTCAAAAAAATTACACGCCACAAGCAAATGGCTTTTTATAGTAAGTAAATGAAAGGACGCAAAAAAACGCGGAGGTTTTGCGTAATTTGCGTTTTTATTTTTGCGCCTTTTGCGCCTTTTTTGTAGAATAGAATTATGAGCGATAAGATAGCTAAACTTTCACATAACCTGTTAAAAGAATTGGGTGAAAATCCCGGCAGAGAAGGATTAATAAAAACACCCGAAAGAATGTCGCAAGCTTTCAAAGAAATAACAACCGGTTATAAAACCGATATTGATAAACTCCTCAATAACGCTTTTTTTAATGTGGACTATAAAGAAATGGTTATAGTCAAAGACATTAGTTTTTATTCTCTATGCGAACATCATATGCTTCCTTTTTTTGGAACGGCCCATGTGGCCTATATTCCAAACGGGAAAATAATAGGCCTTTCAAAAATTCCGAGGCTTGTGGAAGCTTTCTCCAAAAGAATGCAATTGCAAGAAAGATTAACCATGCAAATAGCCAACACTCTCTATGATAAACTTAAACCCAAGGGCGTGGGTGTTGTAATAGAAGCTCAGCATTTATGTATGACAATGCGCGGAGTAAAGAATAAAACTTCAAAAGCCGTTACCAGCTCCATGCTTGGCTCTTTCTTAAAAGACAATAGATCGCGGGAAGAATTTCTTCTGTTAATCAAAGGCAAATAGTTTTACTATTTGCCTGTCAGAAGTTTCAAGTCAAATGTCACAAGTAAAACCAAACTACCCAAAATACCGCTCCGTATAATTTCTTAATTTTATTTTTTCAGCTCCGCTGATATATATCAGTCCGCCAAGACAAATAAGAAACATTCCTACAAACGCCGTTATTCCAAATTGGCCATATAATTGCTTTACAGAGCCTTATCCCATTCTGTTTGTTTCCCGCATTGATAATGAACGGCGTCTTTATATATAATAATGATATCAATCATAGAGCAAGCATTGGCGGGGGTAGTTAAATGGTAGAACAAAAGCTTCCCAAGCTTTAGACGCGGGTTCGATTCCCGTTCCCCGCTTAAAAAAAACAGGTGATGGCGCGCAGGACAAATGGTAGCGGAGAATACAGCACTTAACAAAAAACATAATTTTTGTGGAGAAAAAATGGCTATAAAAAAATCAAAATCTTTTTGGATGATAATGATAGTGGTAAACATTGCCATTATTTCAGCTTCCGGCCATATCATTTACAAAAGACTCAATACTCACTTTATGCCACAGGTTAAAGAAATACATCCTGTTCCCGTTCCAATTTCCGTTAAAGCGGAAGCAGTAGAAGACGAGGCCGCGCCTCTCAGCGCCGAGGCTCGTAAATTTTTAGCTGAAAACATTCCGGCTCAAGACATAAAAAAAGAACCGCTAAAACCTTCAGTAATTGAAGACACTAAAAAATCTTCGACAAAAACAATCGAAACCGTAAAAGCGAAAAAGACAAAAAAATCTAAAAAAGTCAGAGCGATTAAGACCGTTTTTAAATATAAAAATTTGAAAGCGAAATCAGTATCGGTTTCCGGCAGTTTTACCAAATGGAAAAACATAAAAATGGAAAAGAAAAAAGGCGTGTGGCAGGCCAATATATGGATACTGCCCGGAACCTATTTATTCCACTACGCGGTAGACGGTGAAAAAGTTCTCGACTCATCCAAACCCAAAGCAAGCATAGGGGAATCGATAATTGATGTGACCAACTAAAAAAGCGGGTTAAAATTGGGATTTAGAATTGAAAAACAGCAATGATTCTTTTTAAATCTAAACCTTAATCTGCCGTGAAACAGGGAGATTTCTTAAACAAAAATTTAACAAGGCTGTAACAAAACATTTGTACACTAAATAAAAGATTATGACTATTTCAAAGACCATTTCATTATTTTTGCCAATTGCTTTTTTTCTATGCAATCTTCCTCTTTCCGCTCAACTTCAAACAGCAAGGCATAGCAATACAACCACGCTTATGGCCGATGGGGACATAATGACTGCCGGAGGCATAATAAATTCCGGCAATACTCCCACCAATACCGTGGAAATTTTTTTCACAACGGCAACGACTTGGGGATGGGGAACTCCCATGAATGTCTCAAGGTCATCGCATACGGCCACATTATTATCCGACGGACGAATACTTGTCGCCGGAGGTTTTAGCGCGGGAACTCCGGTTAATACCGCTGAAATTTACAATCCGATAACCAAGATATGGACGCCAAGCATCAATAATATGGCTGTTCCAAGAGGCGGTCATACCGCCACGCTTTTGTCAACGGGGCCGAATTCGGGAAATGTCCTTCTCTGCGGCGGCCAAAGCGCGGCAAGCAATACAACCATAACAAACACTTGCGATATATTTAATACTTTATCAAACACCTTTTCACCCGCGACATCCATGAATAGTTCCAGAATGGGTCATACGGCAAGTTTATTCTCATCGGGAAGAGTTTTTATTTCCGGCGGTCTTCATTATACGGGAACGGAACTTATTTATTTATCGGACAATGAAATTTACGATTCGGTTAATAATATTTGGTCTCCCGTCGACAGTTTGGCCATAGGCAGAGCTCAACATTCCGCGACGGTGCTAAACAGCGGAAATGTGCTGATAGCCGGCGGTTATAATGCCGTAAGTTCGGCGGATTATCAATTTGACAGATTCAGTGAAGATGATCTTAAAACTCAAGAAAATCAAAACCAAGTAAATCAGGGGTTTTTGGAAAGTGTTGAAATGTTTGATCCGGGAGGCGCAAGAGTTCCTCTTACAGGTTCGGATTACAAAGTAATGCCGTACAGAAACAGTAGTCATGGAACAGTTCTTCAGGTGGATGGAAAAATTCATTTACTGGGCGGTTATGGCAATTTCCCGGTAAGTTATTTTCAAACCACGCCGATTATTGAAGACGGCAGTTATTTGGAATTAAGCAATACGGGTGACCCCAATGAATCCACTGTTAATAACGGACTTGTGCAATTTCCTTTAACACTTCAGCTCTCAAGAGAAGTTTCGGGAAGATTGGTAAACGGAAATATGTATTTTTCGCCCACTTCAAACCCTGAATATTCTTCAATTATGATTGAAAATGTGGAAATATATATCCACAAAAGCACCGCCATAATTGATGGTCTGCCAATAGTAAAGGATCCTTCCACGGGAAAAGGCGGAATCTTTCAAAATTCCGTTTCGCTTGATAATATAGGAGCTTCAATTCCGGCGTATACGGCGGTTTTTTCTCCCTTGGGTGTTGAACTTGATGTCAGTATAGATGCCGCGGTTTTAACTTTTCCGCCCATCGCGCCGGACGCGCAAACCTCCTTAACCGGAACATCCCTGACAATGGATATTTCTTTTCTGCTTCCGACAATTTATGTAGGCTCGACAATAACCGCGACGGGAAATATAACTGGCGGAATGATAACGGATAATGAGGGGATTTATGTTGTGTCACTGGCCCCCGATGCCGACACAGGAAGTTCGGGAGGAGTTGCCAATTTTGTCAGTGAGACTATTACAGCCATTACCGTTGACGGCGTGGATTATGGCTTGGTAACTGTCAACAATGTGCAATTTTTATCTCTTGACGGACTGGTAGTAAACACCACCAATGTGTCCCTGGCCCCCGCGGATATTACCATCATGGATGATGAAGCGGAAGCCTTTACATTGGACATAGACTTTGTGGCCAGCAGAATATGGCTTACACAAGACAATGAAGACACCTCTTATAGTTTTGACCAATCAACCGTTGTGGTCAGAGAAATGATTTTTGCGGACGATCTTAGATATGCTCCCTCTGAAAGCAAATGGGGATTTAACGAAGAAAGCACTGCGTTTCTCCCATTATTCAACCACACATTGCTCTTAAGCCCTTCTGATGATTTGGTCACGATTGGAGGAAGAAACTGTGAATCCAGTCCCGCGACCGACTGCTTAAGAAGCAATAAAACTTTTAACCCCACAGCCAGCGAATTGGTTTATATCAGCCAAAATCACGACAAATGGGAAGAAGAGTCTTCACTTAACACAAAAAGAGCTTTTCATACCAGCACGCTTTTACCTGATAGCAGTATTTTAACTTGCGGCGGTTCGGACGGAACTCAGCCATTGAGCTCCTGTGAATTACTAAATCCTATATCACAGGAATGGGACTTCGTCTATCCGATGAATTATACAAGGTCAAACCATACCGCCACGCTCCTTGCCAATGGCACGGTTTTGATTGTGGGAGGAAAACTTAATTCTTCCACAGCCGCCATAAATACCGCGGAAATTTATTACCCCGATACATATAAATTCGTGGAAACATCACCCATGGCTTCTCCCAGAGCGAATCATACGGCGACTTTATTGCCGGACGGTAATATTTTGGTAACCGCCGGAGGAACAATGAGTGGCTATTCGAACACTTCGGAAATCTATATAACCACTGAAGCCGCTTGGCAAACCGTGTCCGATAATCTTACGACAGGCAGATCACAGCATACGGCCACCTTATTAAAAAACGGCAATGTTATGATAATCGGAGGAATAAAGAGCGGAGCCTTAAACAGTACTGAAATTTATATCCCAATAACACGAACATGGAATGTCGGACCCGCCTTGAATATGAAAAGGTATGACCATACCGCGAATTTGCTAAAAAACGGCAGAGTGCTTGTTTCAGGCGGCAGTAACGGCCTTGAAATTTTAAAAACCGCGGAAATTTATAATGGCGTTTCATGGACATATACGCTTGATTTCCCGACAGCCGGCGCGGGCGAAGACATGAATTTGCGAAGAGAAAACCATACCAGCACGCTTTTGCCGAATGGAAAACTTTTGATCGCTGGAGGAGAAGAGCCAAGCTCGGCGCATGGCTATTTGGAGGGTTATAACGGCGACTTCAACACATGGAAAGAGCAAGGGGAAATGGAACCCAGAGTCCATCATACCACAGTTCTTATGAGCAACGGTTATCTGATAAATATCGGCGGTTTCGACGGAGCAAATTATTTAGACAGCACCGAGAAGAATTATTTTGGTTCCATTCCCGATAGTTTGGGCAGGGAAACAGCCATAGCCAGACAACCTCTTATATCCACGGGCACAGTAACCTTTGATAAAGGAGACAGAGCAACTCTTTTGAGCGATACTTCCAGTTTCCACGGCATAACGGAAGCCTCCGGCGGTGGAGGAGGGGCAATGAACTCTTCTTATCACAATCCAAGAGTTTATATCCAGCAAATTGATAATCCGAGCGGTTTTCTAACGGATTTAACCACCAGTTTTTATACAGTATATGACATTCAAGACGCGAATTCCGATTGGGGAAAAACAACATCCTCCATCACCATTATAATGCCACCTTCCTCAAATCAAATACCCTATGGTT
>DAOWCC010000171.1 GCA_030639665.1 Elusimicrobiota bacterium
CGTTCCGGTATTTTCGCCGACGATCTTTTTTACTTTTGCTATTGTTCTTATTATATCGGTATTTGTTTTCTTTCTTACAAGAATGGATATGCCGTAATTCCCATTGTTTCTAACTATCAGTTTATGGTCTTTTTCCGTTTCAAAAACTTTGGCTACGGCGCTTAATTTAATTCTTTTCTGTTCGAAATTGCTTCTGAGTATTACATTGGAAACATCGGTGGGATTTTGAAATTTATTAAGCACCACTATTTTCTTAAGTCCTGTGTAGGATTCAAGAGTTCCCGATGTGGAACGGAGATTTCTTTTTTTTATGGAGCTTACTATTTCAGGCAGAGAAAAATAATATTCATTCGCTTTTTTAGGGTCGACTTCTATATGTATTTCTTTATCATAATAGCCGACTTTATCAACGCCGGCGACTTCCTCTATTTTCCTGAGTTTTTTCTCAAGTTTATCGGCCATGGCTTTCAATTTTTTTCTGTTTTTATGCGAGAGAGCTATTTCAATTATGGGAGAGTCGCCTGTTTTTATTTCTTTTACTTTTGGGTCGTCCAAAAGATCTTCCGGCAAGTCTTGAGTGGCGTCAACGGCTTCTCTTATCTCGTCAATTATATCGCGCATCTCAGCGGGCGAATAAGACTCGTCCAGCTGAATCCAAATGGACGAATTGTTTTCAATTGAAACGGAAGTCATTTCCTGTATTCCCGAAACTTCCGATAGTTGATCTTCAATCGGAATGGTTACATTAAGCTCTACATCATCGGATGAAGCGCCGGGATATACGGTGTTTATGGTAACCTGGTTTAAGTTTACGGAGGGCATGCCTTCTCTGGGAATGTTTTTGAGAGAGTATAAGCCGAGTATAATTAAAACCGCGATAATGGTATTGACCACTATTTTGTTTTCTATAAAATAGGAAATCAGTTTATTCATATTTATATCCTTTATACATAATATGTCTCTGATTTTAGCAAAGATTGCTCTTCTTTAAATATAATAGAATATGGTTTTAAATTTGGGAAGAATAGTAGAGAGGGGAAAATTAATGAATAAAAAAATTGTCGCCATCATGGGGAGTTACAGGAAAGGTGGTATAACGGAGCAAGCCGTTGAAGCGGCGGTTGAAAGCGCGAGAAAACTTGGGGCCGAAGTCAGCGTAATCAAGCTTTTGGAAAAACATATAGAATTTTGCACAAATTGCAGGGCCTGCAATCAGAAATCCGGCGAGGCAAGAGGCATATGTCCTTTAAAGGATGATATGAACGAAATTCTGGATGAAATGGATTTGGCTGATGGTTTTATTCTTGCCGCCCCGGTGAATTGTTTTAATATTACCGCGATAACCAGAAGATTTTTTGAAAGATTGATTTGTTACGCCTATTGGCCTTGGGGCATGAAAACCCCCAAAATGCGGCTAAAGACTAAAAATAAAAAAGCCGTCTTGATAACTTCAACCGCCATGCCAGCTTTCTTTGGAAGATTTTTAACGGGTGGAATGAAAGCTCTCAAAGTAATGGCCGATACTTTATCCGCTCAAGTTGTCGGCTCGCTTTTTATAGGATTGGTTTCAATGGAAGAAAAGCCGAAACTAACAGAGAAAGAAAAAAAGAAAGCTGAGAAGTTAGCCGGACGATTGTTAAAATAAATTAATTGAGTTTTATGGGTTTGTGTTTTATCGCATCACGGGCTATGAAATAAAAACTTAGGAAAATTATTGCCGAGCCTAAAAAGAAAATAAGTTTGCCTATAAAATGAGTATGCGCTATCAAGCCTGTCGCGGTTAAAAGATAAGTCCAATCATGCACGCCTCCCGCTACCAAGGGCAAAGCTTGTCTTATGGCATCTCCCGCGTAAATACTGATATTCAAAAAATTTTGGCCTATCCAAAAAAGGCATAATTGCCAGCCTAAATTTGAACCTCGGCGCCGGAAATGAAATAGACATAATGCCGGAACCAGAAGCTGGGTAATTGTTCCTCCGGCCATCATTAGAAAGCGGCCGAAAGGGGCAAATACGATATGGCCCGGCTCGTGAAAGGCCAAATTTACATAATCAATGAATGAATGATGATATTCTTTTCTCAGCCATTGGGTGTAAAAGATAAAAAGCCCCGCGATTATTGCCATTCTTATCCAAAAGTTTTTTGCTTCTTTTTTTTCTTCTGATTTATTTTCGTCTTTAAGATTGAGTTTTTCTTTTACCACTTTTTTAAGTTTATCTTGTGCGCGGGTTTTTTTGGGAATGCGCAGGTTTTTATAGCAGAGAGTACAGAATTCACTGCTTATGGAATTATCGGCCCCGCAGTAAGGGCATTTAAAATTTTCAGGATTCTGCTTGTTTTCCATAGAAGTGATTATATTAATTTAGGGACTGTGGGAAATAAGACAAGGAATTTGCGCTCACTCCTGGCGGGTTTTTTAATTATATGACCTGCGGATTTTCCGCCAGCTCCGGAACACTGCAGGATAGCATCTCGAGAACTTGTGTCCGCAGAAGTCCTTTGAAAGCCCAGTCCACCCACTCAAAAGACAATGTTTTTGTTTTCAAACATCCTCGCTGTTCATAGAAGAATTCGCTATAAATCCTTGGTCAAAAACCCAATGTCGTTCGCCACAAATCCCTTGTCTCATTCTCCTGTTTTGTAAATGTGAGATATATATCCCGCCCTATTTAAGATAAATCTGAATTACTCTACCACCCACTTGCGAAGCGTATTTTATAATGGCGCTTATGGCGCCATAAGCGGGTGGTAGGGTTACCCTCAGGTCGAAGTGAGGAAATTTCTTATTCAACTTTTTGCCACCAATCATAATAAGGGAGTAGTTCTTTTAGTTTTACAACTTTGGTTTTATCTAAAATTATATCCGCATCAAGATTTTTTTTATTTGTTTGAAGCAGTAAATTGGTTTGCACGGTCCCTGTTGTAAATAATTTGGAATTTTTATATTTTCCAAAATCGTAATTTAAGAGAATTTCAATAAAATCATCTTTTGAAAATTTTGTTTTCATCGCCATGTTAAAAATTATTCTATTAAGTTATTAAGAGGAGTGTTTAATGCAATTAATAAATCGCGTGAAGTTTTAGAATTTTGTGTCTTTTTTAATCTTCACATGTGTATTAGGGAGAATTTTCTGAAACTCGGGGCTATTAAAACCATCCGACAAAAAACTTTTCCTTAAATTTAAATAAAACTCTTGGTTGTTATTGCTAAACTTATGGTTATCATCAAAAGCGATAAATCTTGAATTTGAATATGCCTTGGCAATTTCCTCTCCTGTTTCTATTGAAAACACAATGTCTTTAGAACCTGAAAGAACAAGCGTTTGATATTGAAAAGAAGAGCGATTTATTTGAAAGTTTTTTGGAGCTATTTCTTCACTTGCGTTTTTTTTGGCAAAATCCCACAAAAGCTCATTGGAGAATTCATACAATAAATTTATGTTTTTCTTTTTCTCCGCATTGTATTTTTTCAAATCATGCCCGATAAGTTCAAAATATCTTACTTTTGAAGCTGCGGAATTTGGAGAATTTAAGATTTGCTTCAAAAGACGCAAATTATATTGTGGCTTGAAATAATAAGAAAATAAAGTGCTCCCTTCTTTCACTCTATTTAAAATATTTATCTGATCTTTCTTGGGTTTTTTACTTGAACGGCCCACCTGATACAAAATATTAGACAATCGTGGGAGATTTATTTCAGATTCCTTTAATATTGATTCCAATATCTTGTTTCCCTCCAAATTAAAATCGGCAAAATCAGGGCTATAACTTTGGTTGTTTTTTCTTGAAATATCCGGAGCGCCGGTGGATTGCAAAATTACTCTGTCCACATTTTTTCCGTATTTTGAAATATATTGTTGAGCCAGAATTCCGGCTCCGGACGCGCCAAAAATATTTATTTTTTTACTTTTTCCCAAAAGACCTTTTTTTTTCAAATCCTGTCTAATCAATTCAATATCTTCAATATACTGTTTTGAGCCATAGAGGTTTAGGGCCTTAGTGTAATTTAATGTTTTATCTCGATTGTAAACTTCCGGAAATAATGTTGGAAAATGACCTCTTCTGCCGATAAGGACATAGGAACTGTTTCCAAGTATATTTTCAAAAAAATCAAAGTCTGTATCCGTACCTACAAGTTCCATTTGACCGTCTGTAAGGATAAAAGTGATTTGGTCGTTTTTGTCATAATTTGGGCTAAGAATATAAAATCCACGAAATAATTCAGACTCGGGATTATTATGATTTATCGGCAGGTTTATATACTTATGGAAATTATCTTCCGGCATTTTGGAATAAGAATCATCTAAAGCTAATCTTTTTGTAGGTGTTTTATAGAATGAATGACATTGATAAAGGATAAAAGTTAATGGCAAAAAGATTACAAAGAAAAGCACTGTTATTTTAAATTTCATGTTTTCATATTATAGTTTAAAAAATTATGAAATCATTCGTTTTCTTCAAAATCTATACATGCCGACCGCGGTTATAAACAATTTAAAAACAATATCTGCTAAAAAAATATTATTGAGATAGTTCTTTCCTTAATTTCTCAGTTCTTATTTAACTTTTTGCCACCAATCATAATAAGGGAGCAGTTCTTTCAGTTTCACAACTTTGGTTTTATCTAAAATTATATCCGCATCAAGATTTTTTTTATTTGTTTGAAGCATGAATTCTCTGCATCTGCCGCAAGGGGACA
>DAOWCC010000068.1 GCA_030639665.1 Elusimicrobiota bacterium
AGTTCATTTACTCTTTTAATCGATACGCCCGCTCTATTTCCGGTCACAAAAAACTGGCTTATATCCATAAGCGGATATACCAGCATAGTGGCGTAAAATTGAAATGCTATAAGCTCACCTAAAGTAATCTTTCCGTCGATGACTTGATTGCCGCCCACAGCGTATAAAATAACTATACAGAGAAAGCCCGCGTAATAAAAGAAATAGGAAAAGAGAATATCGAGTCTTCCGGCTTGAATTTCAGCGTCTTTTTGTTCATCGGCTTTTGCGACAAAGTAATCGCATTGAGCCTCTTCTTTTGAATTTGCTTTTATTACTTTTACGCCTGTAAAGCAGGTTTCCAGGAAATCGTAAATGGCCGCAATGGTTTTTTGCAGATGAGTGTATTTTTTCCCCAAGGCTTTGCCGACTTTTACGGAAAAGAAAAACATAAAGGGCAGAGGCAATAAAACCCATAGCGTTAGAGATAAATTAAAATAAAGCATGGCTGAAATTACGGCGATAAGAGTAAAGCCCGACTGTAAAAATCTAAATACGCCCGAGCAAGAAAACCAGGACATTTTTTTTGATATATCGTCTATAAGTCGTGTGACCAAGTCGCCGGTTGTGTATTTATGATAAAAACTTTGGTCCAGACCCAATATATGACTAAACGCGTCTTGTCTGAATTCCCATTCCAAATGTATATTCATCCAAGCGCGCGATCTCATAGCGATTAAATCCACCAAATAAATGCCAAACCCCACGCCAAGAATCATCAGAACATTCATTCTGATATAGGCATAGTTGGCATTTGAGCTTAAACCGTCAATAATATTTTTTATCAATATCGGGGTCGCGACATGCAAAACCGCTCCTATCATCCCAAAAATAATAATCAGTAAGATTCTCGGTTTATGTTTTTTCCAATACGGATAAAGCCATTTTAGGGTGAATATCATAAAAAATACCTGTGTGTTTCTACACTTCTTTAGTTTTTTCCAAACTGCAACTCGTAAAATTTCCAATACATTCCTTTAGCTTTTAAAAGCTCATCATGGTTTCCTTCTTCCTTGATTTCCCCATCGGACAATAAAAGTATATTGTCGGCGTTTTTTATCGTGGACAGGCGATGAGCGATAACTATCAGCGTTTTATGTTTTGATAAATTTTTTATGGCGTTTGTAATGATTTTTTCGGTATAAGGGTCCATATGCGAGGTGGCTTCATCCAAAACAAGAATATCCTGGTCTAAAACCATCGCTCTGGTTAAGGAGATGACTTGTTTTTCTCCAATGGATAAATTAGCTCCCTTTTCAACAACTTTTTTCTTTAGGCTGTGCTTTTTAAAAAAATCTTTCAATTTTATTTTGTCTATGGCATCATAAACTTTTGAATCGGGAACCTTTTCATCCATCAGTTTCAAATTATCCATGATGGTGCCGGGAAAAAGATACATATCCTGTTGAACAAGTCCAAGCGCCGATCTTATGGATTGCATGCTTATGGTATTTATATCCGTCTCATCAATTAAAATTTTTCCTTTCTCCGGCGTATAAAATCTAAAAAGAAGATTTGTGATTGTGGTTTTTCCGCCGCCCGTTTCCCCCACTATGGCCAGACTTTTCCCTTTGTTAAGTTTAAATGAGACATTTTTTAAAACCCAGTCGGAGTCATCTTTATAGCGCATCCAAATATTTTTAAATTCAATGGATTTTTGCATGGAGGAAATATAGTGAGGCCTTTCAATATCGCAAATACCTTGTTTTACTTTGAGTATTTCGAATATTCTATGCCCTGCCGAAAAAGATTTCTGAATTATGCTGATATGTTCTGAAAATCTGAAAATAGGTTCAAAAAGTTTCTCCAAATAAAGGATAAACATAATCAGTATTCCTATGGTTATCTCTTTTTTTATATACCACATGCCGCCAAAGCCGAATACCGCCGCTATTGAAAAAGGCTGAAGGAGCAAAACGGTCGTAAAAAATAAGACAATCATTCTCTCGGCTTTTACTTCTATTTTGAATTTTTTTTCATTTATGTCATTTGATTTTTTTGAAATAAAATTCTCTTGGCCGAATGCCTGAACCACGCTGATGCCGTTTAAATATTCAGTGACAAAGGAGGATATTTCAGCGGTCATTTTTCTTACCTTAACAAACATTGGCGAGGTTTTCTTTCCAAACCGCCATATAAAAAGAAAAACAATCGGAAAAACCGGAAGTAATATCATTGTCAGTTTTAAATTATAAAAAGCCATTATTGTAAAAACAGCGCCTAACATAAAAACATCTTTAAACATGGTTATGGCAGTTTCCGTGAAAAGCTCATAAAGCGCCTGAGTATCGCTTTCAACCCGCGCCGTCAATCTTCCGACGGGATTTTCAGAATAATAACTCATATCCAGGTATAAAAGATGTTTTAGCATTTTATTTTTCAGCGTGGTTATAATTTCCTGTCCGGCTGTTATAAGTTTCATAGCCAGCAGATAGTTAACTATCAAAAATAAAATGGTATTTACAAAATAAAGAGAAACGGCCAAGGCTAAGGCGTATGTGTTTTTATCGGGAATGGCCGTGTCCAGAAGATACTTTATTATTATGGGGTTCGCGAGATTTATGCTTGTGGAAATTATGAGATAAGCGAAAGCGGCAACAAATTTCAGCTTATGCGGTTTCATAAGCGAAAAAATCAGTTTAAAAGTTGTTTTATAATTTATTTTATCTTCTACTTCGCCCGGATGTCTCATTGTTTATCTTTTAATTCTAAAATTTTGTAAAAAACCCCGCGCATTTATTATGCGCGGGGTTTTTTTATTTTTTTGCTTTACTTTAGTTAAGCAAAACTTCGGCTCCTTTTCTGAGAGCCTTTGAATTGAGTTCTATCAATTCGGGTTTAAGTTTTTTATAAACCTTAGGCAGAGTACTTACTATATCCTCTACATCCAGAGCTCCGGTATTCGCGGCAAAAGCGCCCAATGCCACCATGTTCATTATCTTCACATTGCCAAGTTCATTGGCAATTTCATTGCAGGGAACATAAAGAACTTTTATATCGGTTCTCTTCACCTTTGTGTTTATAAGGGAACTATTTACAATCAGTAATCCGCCCGGCTTTACCAATGGTTCAAACTTGGTTAATGAAGGTTCATTGAACACCATGACTGTATCGGGAACGGATACTATGGGAGTTGTAACCTCATCAGAGGATATAACTACCGAGCAGTTTGCCGTTCCGCCGCGCATTTCAGCTCCATAAGAAGGGAAAAAACTGACACTCTTACCTTCTATCATGCCGGAATACGCAAGCAAAACTCCGGCGGAAATCACGCCTTGACCGCCAAAACCTGAGATTCTAATTCCTTGATACATTATTCGCCTCCCTTTGAATCTTTATACACGCCTAAAGGAAATACTTTCGTCATATTATCATTAACATATTTCAATGATTTTACAGGATCTAATTTCCAGTTTGTCGGGCATGTGGAAAGAATTTCAACCATTGAAAAACCTCCATTGTTTATTTGGTTTTCAAAGGCCTTTTTAATGGCATTTTTTGTTTTGATGACATTGGGAGCGGTATGAACGCTTGTTCTTTCTATATACTTCGCGCCCTCTATGGTGGCAAGCATCTCACTCATTTTAATCGGGTCTCCCGTAAGTTTTGCATCCCGTCCGTGTGGGCAAGTGGTTGCTTTTTGGCCAATCAAAGTTGTTGGAGCCATTTGTCCGCCGGTCATTCCGTAAATAGCATTGTTCACATAAATAACGGTTATATTTTCAGAACGAATGGCGGTATGAACTATTTCAGCCATGCCTATTGAAGCCAAATCTCCGTCTCCTTGATAGGAAAATACGATAGCTCCCGGGGTGGTTCTTTTTAATCCGGTCGCGATAGCGGGGCCTCGGCCGTGAGGGCCTTGAATCATATCGCAATTAAAATATTTATCGGCAAAAACCGAACAGCCTACCGGAGCTATGCCTATGGTTCTGTTTCTTATATCAAGCTCATCCATAACTTCCGCTACCAGTCTGTGAATAATACCATGACTGCAACCGGGGCAATAGTGCATCTTCATATCAACAAGAGATTCGGGTCTTTTATTTAGTAGTTGCATATTCTTTCGCTCCTTTTTTTGATATAGATTCTATTGTTTCCAACACATCTTCCGCCGCCATGATGGAACCGCCGGGTTTGGAATGCAAATAGGTTTTGGCTTTGCCGTTTAATGAAAGTTGAACATCTTCAATCATTTGTCCCGTGCTCATTTCAACGGTTAAGAAATGTTTAACTTTATCGCCGAGTTCGGATAATCTTTTCTTGGGATAAGGCCATAGGGTTATGGGCCTAAATAAGCCGACTTTAATGCCTTTGTCTCTGGCCATTTTTATAGCCGCCAGTGAAACTCTCGCGGCTGTTCCATAAGCGACTATGATTATATTCGCGTCATCGAGTTGTTTTTCCTCATACATAACTTCATTTTCTTCTATCTCTTTGTATTTTTCAACTCTGGCAAGAACCATTTTTTCAAGCATATCTTCAGCCAAGTCATAAGAGTTTACTATTCTTTTTCCTCTGCTTCCGGCTACGCCCAGAGTCCAGTCCAATTTTGGAAGTTTTTCTACATCAATTTCAGGGTCCTTAAATTCCACAGGCTCCATCATTTGTCCTATAATTCCATCGGCAAGCACCATGGTGGGTATCCTATATTTATAGGCCACTTCATAACATTTGCGTGGAAAATTAGCCATTTCATTTACGCTGTCGGGAGCCATGACAAAAACTTTATAATCGCCGTGTCCTCCGCATCTTGTGGATTGAAAATAATCTCCTTGCGCTCCGGCAATATTTCCAAGACCGGGGCCTCCTCTGCAGACATTAGCGTAAAAGAAAGGAAGGTCCGCGCCCGCGCAGTAGGATATTCCTTCCTGTTTAAGACTTATACCGGGGCTTGAAGAAGATGTCATACATCTTACTCCCGTAGCCGCGGCTCCGTAAATCATATTGATAGCTGACACTTCGGACTCCGCCTGAACAAATGAACCTCCAACTTCAGGCAAGCGCCATGACAGATATTCAGGCACTTCATTTTGCGGCGTAATGGGATAACCCGCAAAAAATCTGCATCCGGCTCGAACGGTTCCTTCGGCCAGAGCTTCATTTCCTTTCATTAATTTTTTTTCCGCCATTACTTCCTCCTTTTAAAAATCGGTTGCTTATTTTGTCGCTTGCAACTTGCGACACTTAATGAGACCTATGCTCATCACTTGGTTATCCACAAAGTTACCAATACTCTATGAAGTTACTTATAGACTTCTATAGCCAAATCAGGACATATCCGCGCGCATTGCTGGCATCCTATGCAATCTGTGCCGGTATATTTCACGGGATAATATCCGCTTTTGCTGAATTCTTTGGATATTTCAATGCACTTTTTAGGGCAAGCTTCAATGCATATATAACAACCCTTGCATTTGCTGTCATCCACTTTGATCTCAGGCATATAACCTCCGGTTAGTAATATTAATGGCGAGAATAACTGTGATGATATTTGTTTTATACTTCACAATTCCGCCTACAAATATCATAACAAAAAAAGCCTGTATTTTAATAGGTATTAAAGAGAAATCAGAGAGGAGTTAGCAGAGAGGAGTGTTAAACTAAAAAAAAATCAAGTCCCGCTTATGGCGGGACTATATCGAAGGGGTTTCCTTTGGCTTTAAAAGCCTTTTTATTTCATTTAACAAAGTTTCTTTATTTACCGGCTTTTTTAATATCGTAACATTATCCCGGCCGGCATAACATTCAACACTTTCAGGAATGCCGGTTGAAAAAATTATGGGGATGGTAACCATAAAAAGATTTCTGAGCCTGTCAAAAACTTTTTCTCCGCCGCCGGCCGGCATTTCAACATCAAGAATCAATAAATCGGGTTTAAATTCTTGAAACTTTGTTACGGAACTCATCGCGTCTTCCGCCGTTTCCACTTCATAACCCGCTTCCGTAAGTATCGTTTTATATAATTCCAAAATAAAAAGATCATCGTCCACTGCCAGTATTTTAGACATTTCCCCTCCGCGTAAAAATTGCGCTGTCCATATTATAATATTATTTCGCTTACAATTTGCTATATAAATCCCTAAGTTGGATATTCATGGATTCTTCACTGTAACGGGTATAGCCGGTATAGTCTTTTTCTGATATAAATTTTTTGGCATTTTCTCCCATTTGATGGCGTTTATTCTCGTCCATTATCAAGATTTCAGCGGCATTTGCCAAAGCTTTATAATCTTTAGGCTTAATTAAAAAACCTGTTTTTCCATCTTGCACAAGATTAACTATTCCGCATACCTTTGAAGCAATAATAGGAAGTTTCATATATTGCGCTTGAATTATTGTTCTCCCCATGGCTTCATTAAGAGAGGGCTGAATATAGATATCCATGGCCGCCATGCATTTATAGACATCTTCCTGAAAGCCCGTGAAAATAATTTTATATTTTAAACCTTTATCATTTGAAAGTTTTATTAATTCATTTCTAAGTTCACCATCTCCGACCACCAAGAACTTTATTTTTTTAGGAAGGGCTTTCTTAATTATTTCCCCCGCCGCCTTTACAAAATATTCAATTCCTTTCACATGTTCAAGTCTTGCCACCGCGCCTATTATGATTTCATCTTCTTTAAAATCAAAGTCAGTTTTTGGATTGGAGTAAAAGTTTGAATTAAATTTAATGCCGCTGTGAATGACAGACCATTTATTTTCATCGCCGATGCCAAATGAAACGGATTCTTTTTTTTCGCCCTCAGTGAGAGCGATGAAATAATCAGTTAGTTTTGCGGTGAATATTTCAACTTGTTTAAATATAAAAGTTTTGATTATTCCGAAATAGCCGTAAAAAACATGTCCATGCGGAGTGTGGATGATTATTGTTTTTTGTGAGTTGTTTTTCCAATTATAAAAAGCAGCGGCCCATCGGCCCAATATGCCGGCTTTGGAGGTATGAGTGTGAACTATTTTTGGCTTGTATTTACTGATGACAGCGTATATTTCTTTAAAAGCTTTTATATCCTTAAAGAGGCATAATTCTCTGGAGAGTGAACTTAAACTGATAAGTTTGATATTATCCGACAAGGCGTCTTTGGGTTTAAAGCCGATTCCCGCGATTAAAATGACGCGAGAATATTTGGATTGAAATTCACAGCTGGCAATCGTATTTTGAGTGGAACCGCCGGGCTCAAGTCTTGTAATAATATGGATTATCGTATCTTTTTCCAATTTGTTACCTATTGTTTTTTATCCGTATAGCTTTTAGCGGTCTAGCTGCCAAGCTGTCTAGCATTTTATCCTCTATCTGTTTATCTCTCCACACACATTGCAATGCCCATGCCGCCGCCGATGCAAAGCGTCGCGAGGCCTTTTTTTGCGTTTCTTTTTTTCATCTCGTGAATTAATGTTACAAGTATTCTTGTTCCGCTAGCGCCTATGGGATGGCCGAGAGCGATAGCTCCCCCATTAACATTCACAATGTCATTATTAAATCCAAGTTCTTTCGCTACCGCCAATGATTGAACGGCAAAGGCTTCATTAGCCTCTATCAAATCCACATCCGACATTTTCCAATTGGCTTTTTTAAGAGCGAGTTTTACGGCTTCAACAGGCCCCATTCCCATAACGGAAGGGTCCGTGCCGTGATAGGCATAAGAAACTATTTTTGCCAAAGGCTTATAATTATATTTTTTGACGATATCTTCACTGGCAACCAAAACGCAAGCCGCTCCGTCGTTTATGCCCGAAGCGTTTCCGGGAGTAACCGTTCCGTCTTTTTTAAAGGCGGGACGAAGCTTGCCGAGTTTCTCGGCGGTTACCCCGGGTCGGGGAAATTCATCCGTGTCAAAAATTATCGGGTCCCCTTTTCTCTGAGGCAAAGAGACGGGAACTATTTCATCTTTAAATTTTCCTTCCTTAATGGCCTTCTCCGCTTTGTTTTGAGAATCCGCCGCGAATTTATCCTGTTCCTCTTTTGAAATATTATATTTTTCAGCGATATTTTCAGCTGTCACGCCCATATGATAATTATTGAATATATCCCACAGGCCGTCATTTATCATTGTGTCTATCAACTCGCCATTGCCCATTTTATAGCCGAAGCGGGCTTTTTTCAAAGCATAAGGAGCATTACTCATAGATTCGGTTCCGCCGGCTATAATACAATCGGCGTCATGCGCTTTTATGGCCTGCGCCGCCATGGCAACGCTTCTTAATCCCGAACCGCAAACCATATTTATTGTCATTGCCGTCTTATCATTTGGAATTTTAGCTCCAAGAGCTATTTGCCTTGCGACATTCATTCCCTGCGCTGTCTGCAAAATATTTCCAAATATCAGTTCGTCTATATCGTTTACATCAATTTTATTTTTTTTAATCATTTGGCAGACTGCCGTTTTACCCAATTCAACACCGCCAAGTTTGGCAAGGCCGCCTCCGAAAGCGCCTATCGCGGTTCTCACTCCGTCAACAATGAAAATTTCCTTATGCATGTTATTCCTCCACGCTTGTAATTTCAAATCTTTATATTATGTCCGCAAAGTTTTATTTTAACATTTTTTTTGATAATTATCGGGTCAATTAAACAAGGTTGGCTACGATGAAAGGAAGAATCTGGTCAATTTTTGAAGTTGTTTGAGCCCTTAAATCGAAAAGAACTTTATTTTTTTAATAGGGCAAAAAAATGGTGGAAATATTCGGTTTTTGTTTTGGATTTTAGAATGGCATTTTCTTAAATATTTCATTTACAAAATCAGAAGTATTTCCCAAGGTTTGGATATAAAATTCTTCCACATAAATTTCCACATAAGTGGTTTCGGTTCTATCCTCGATTTTGGGAATAAAAGAAGAAACAAGAGAGACTCTTGTCACATCGGAGCCTCTGCCCGCGTCTTGAGCCACGGTATAAGAGGCGTTAAGGCCCTCGAGGGTTTCCACAAAATTCTTATCGCCTCTAACCAATATGCCTTCTATGAGTTTTGTTTGGGCATTAAACACGGGACTGCCTGAATTTCCGGAATATGAATCAAGATCGGCTACAAAATGACTTTCAGGCGAATTGTCTCTGACTGTTGAGTCGCCGGCTATTTTAACCGGTAAGCCCATAGGGTGTCCGATAATAAACACCCCGTCGCCTTTTTTTAAGTCACTCTTTCTATTAACCGGAAGCGGCTTATGTCCCGTCACTTTTCTGTTTAAACGAATTAAAGCGTAATCCATAGCGGTCGGATTATCCGGCGTTATTCCGCTGGGATTGAGAGATGTAATCAGCGGTTCTATTTGCGTGATAAGTTCTTTGCAGGAATAAACTTCGTTTGCTGAAATATTTAAAGGTGCTTTTTCTCCGGCTTCTTTCACGGCGAAGCCAAAGACAAATCTAAGTCCTTTGCATATATAATTGGTGGGCACGCAATGTCCTGCGGTCATAATAATGTCGTCAGCCACAAGAGCGCCGGAACAAAAGGCTCCTTCGTTTTGCTCGCGGAAGGGTTCATTTTCAACCAAATAATGATCTTCCCCGAAGTTTTGGGTCACAAGATTATATGAGTTTGTTTTTTCATCAAACTTAGCTCTATGAGATCTCCACAGAGAGACGACTGAATCCGCTCTCTCTTGCATGTTCGATGAAGCGCGGAAATAATCAATTCTATTATCCTCGCCATAAATTGTTTTTCCGCCTGAAAAAACCGAAAAAGGCGATATTGTCATTAGTAAAATTGAACATAGCATTATTTGCGTAATTTTTTTCATAGTGTCTCCGTATGTATTATAAACGCATATATTATGTATTGCAAGTTCCAGAAGCTCAACGGTAATAGGGCCTATATGCGAATAGGCCATTTGACCCAGAGCGCTATTCCTTTTTATCGTCTGTTCATTTGTTACAAATTTTGTTTCTTAAAGCTTTAGCCATTATCCAAAGCATTTGCCACGGATATGGCATAATTCAATATTTCCTTGAGGTCGGGGATAATATCGTCCAGATTTTTTTCATTAACTTCAAATTCCATTTTGTCGTTTTTTGCCCGTATATTAAACTTGCTGAAAAAAGCTGAAAAGGTCTCAGTATTATCTTTGTTGGAAAATATGGAATTTATAGTTTCGGCGGGGGCTCCGTAAACAGTTATAAATTCCGCCCATTCCCAATCGCCGGTATCAAGTTTTTTCGGTAAGAACATTGCATTGGCGGGAGTGTTTAACAAACCTTCTGGACCTGTATACAAATCTATATTATGGGGGTTGTTTAATTGGAGAGCGAATTTATATATGCAATGATGTCGGTATTTGCCGGATGATTCTTCATAACGCAGAAAAACCGTTCGGTTTTGTATTTTCCCCTCCATATCAACATGTCCGCCCGTGCCAAGGGACATAGCGCTTGCAATTTCCAATCCAAGAGCCCGGGCAAGCGGTTTAAAAGAATTTCCTTTGGCTTTTGAAAGGAAAATAAAAAAAGATATGAGCGCAATCACGCAAATAATCAAAAGACTGATATTTTCGAAATGAATTCCCGGTTTTGCGTGGATAAAGAAGTATCCGCTGCCCGCCGTGATAAGCGCCGCGACAAACGCGTATACATAATATTTATTGTTACTCATTTATCTCTCTCGAGCTTATATTTTATTTGCGTCTTTTAATGCTTCTCCTATCATGTCGGAGGCGTATTTAAGGTCTTCATTTGAATGTCTGTAAGCGATATAACCGTGATGGTAAGGTTGCAGGAATACTTTCCGTCTGATTAATTGCGTATAAAATTCTTTTCTTACTTTTTTATAGCGCCCGGTTTCATCTTTATTAAAGGTTATATAGGGCATCCACGGCTCGCCTGAAAATGTACAATCCACGCCGCTGTTTTTAATCTGCTCTTTGATATCCTTGGCAAACACTTTCCCCTTTTCTTTTATAGCTTCAAGAATATTATCCCTTTGAAGTATTTCGATTGTTTTTAAAGAAGCGGCCATACTTAAGCTGTTTGAAAAGAAGGTGGAACTCGCGAAAACTTTTTCAACAACAGTGTCCATGATTTCTTTTTGCCCCGCCACCATGCTTATTTCATAACCGTTAGCCATGGCTTTTCCAAAGACGGATAAATGAGGCGTTACGCCCAATAACTTTTGAGCTCCGCCCATATCAACTCTGAAGCCTGTTCTTATTTCGTCAAAAATCAAAACCGTATTATATTTTTCAGCCAGTTTTTTTAAGCCTTCAAGAAAACCGGGTTTTGGCATTACAACGGGCGCCGCCAAAGGATGGCCTATGGGAGTTACTATTATGGCGGCGGCATCATTTCCATGTTTTTTCATCATGGCTTTAGCCGCTTCAAGGTCATTATATTCAAATTCCAAAGTGTCCTCGTAAAGTTTTTCGGGA
>DAOWCC010000077.1 GCA_030639665.1 Elusimicrobiota bacterium
AATACGATTATTTCGGGGAAAAGCAATGATAAGAGAACGGTTTAAACCTACAAATATAACGATATGAAACCGTTTTCATACAAATCTCGTAGTTAGATATGAAAGGAAAAAACATGACACAGGAAACAAACAAAATAACAATAGAAAAAATGATAGGGACTCTTCCCTATTATAGTCCTTCATCCAATTTTAATAATAAAGTTTTGTCCGCCATGGGTTTTGAGGTTCAGCCGATTTCATCGCGAAATTGGAAGACATGGATTCAAGGACTGCTGGAAGCGGCCATAGCCAGCTGGCTGATTGCGGTAAGCGTTTTGGTTTTATTCTTTCTTGCGGCATATGCATGGGATATATTGTTTATGCTCATGAAACCAAGCTTATTATTGGTTAATCTAAAACTTTACGCGCTTAAATTCGGCTTTACCATTGTGAACGCTCTAAATTTATTGAGCTTGGCTAAAAATGTAATCATAACCTTATTAAGCGGTTTTAATATCCTGCCCAATCTTGTTATTTCCACAATTTTGGCGGGATTAACAATGATGTCTGTTTCAAAATATTCCGTATACTCACATGTGGAGGAAAAATAATGAAAGAACAAATATTTAAAAGAGCGATTATATTCGCTTGTATCATAATGCTTCCGGCAGCCGCTATGGCCGGCGTGAAATGGCGCATTTCTTCGGACGGGGTGAAACATACCGATATTGTTATAGGTCAGGAAGAAACAATTAACGGAGATATTGTTACCGATAAATCAGTAACAATAGGCGGAGTTTTAAATGGGGACTGTGTTTCTCTGGGCGGTCCCGTCAAAATTACGGGAAAAATTAAGGGAGATATGGTGTCTTTGGGAGGAACGATTCAACTTTCCGGCGCTATTGACGGTGATTTGGTAGCTATAGGCGCTCCGCTTGAAGCTACCGGCGACATCAAAGGCGAGCTTGTTCTGATAGGTTCGCGCGCTTTGCTTAAATCCAGCGCTACCGTTTATGGCGATATTGCCTCCATAGGCGGACACATGGAAAAAGATGAAAGCGTTATTATTAAAGGAAATTTTGTTTCGGTTGATTTAAATCTTCTTAACCGTTTTATTCCTTCTATTTTAAAAATTACCGATTATAGACGAAAGCACTCTTCTCAGCGAAACGGGCTGAGAGGACTGGGGCTTATTATGCTAATCGGCGTTATGCTGTCGGGAGCGCTGATGTTTATATTACCGGCTATCTTCTTCCCTAAAAATGTGAAAGAAATCAGCAGCGCCATAAAAGGCGATTTCATGAAATCCGCCGGCCTGGGCGTCATCATCCTAGTGACATTGTTTCCCGCGCTTCTGTTAATTGTTATATCCGTTTTGGGAATTCCTCTTATTCCATTCGCGATTTTGTTTTTCTGCGCCGCTCTTGTGCTGGGATTCAGCGGATTTACCGTTATTGTGACAGAGCGTTTTTTTGAAGGCATAAAACGAACCGCGCCAAAAACTCTTGTAGGCCAGGTTGCGACGGGATATTTGCTTCTTATTGCTATAATGTTGATTGGCAAAGCGATTCCCATTATAGGCGGAATATTCATGCTCACGGTTTTCATGGTTAGTGTTTTTGGAGCCATTTTGGGACTTGGAGCGACAGTTACCACACGGATGGGAACTGTTGCAGCGCAACAACCTGCGATAGCTCCCATACAAAAGGAAGAAACTCCTTCCAAGGAGAATTGATTTAGAGCGTTTTTTAAGGACAAAGACATATGAAAAATAAAATCATATTAAAAAAAGCGGTTGAAATCATTATCTGCGCGGGTTTTTTATTCTCATGCGGTTTAACGAGGGTTTACGCGAATGATAATGAAAATAATGCCAAGAGATTGACATGGACCAAAGCGGTTGATGTTTTGCTGAAAAATAATCCTCAAAATCAGTCGGCAAAACTCTCTCTTGATGCCAGCCGCAGTCAACTGGACTATTCAAGGGCTTCTCTTTTTCCGCGATTATCCGCTTCGGGAAGCCATAATGTTTTGGATAGGTCCGATATTCGCTCCCACTCTTATAGCCTTTCCGCATCGCAGCCGCTTTTTTCGCCGGCTTTAAGCAGCGAGGCGCGCAGAGCCGATCTTGGAATAAAAAAATCGGAATCGGATTATAATACTGTCAAAAATAATCTTCTTTTTAAATTGGCTCAAACTTTCGCTCAACTCTCTTATGCCAAAGAATCTTTAAAATTATCGAATGAGATATTGAAACGCAGGACCAAGAATGTTGAAATACTAAGGCTTAAGTACCGGGCAGGCAGAGAAAGTAAAGCCGCTTTGCTTGAAACGGAGTCCATTTTAAAGCAAGCTTTATGGACACATGAAAATTATCGCAGGGATTTTATAATTGCAGAGAGGAATCTTAATAAACTTCTTGGCAGGCGGACTTATGCCAAAATTGATATAGGCGAATTGCCGAAATCACCCGTTCCTCCGGAAAGCTTTAAAGATCTGGCAGGCCGCATTTCTTATCATCCGGCTCTTAAATCAAAAAAATTCGCTCTTGATATGGCGCGCGAATCCGTGTCCAAAGCGAAAAGCTCTCATTTGCCCACAGCATCCGCCGATGGAAACTATTCGTGGAGCGGAATTAACTTTTCCGATAATATTCCTTCCTGGAGCGCGGGAGCGAGCATAAGCTGGTCTTTTTATACCGGCGGTCAAAACACGGCTTCCGTTGATTTGGCAAAAACGAATCAAAACGGATTAATCGCCGAATTAAAAAATGTAAAGGATACCACATACTTAAACGCGGAAGATAAATTTCTTTCGTGGAGATTATCCGATGCTTATATGGAAGTTATAGAAAGTTCGCTTAAAGCCGTTGACGCAAGATCATGGCTTGTGAGCGGTCGATACCTGACAGGGAAAGCTTCTTATTTTGAATGGACCAGCGTGGAAGAACAATTAATAAGTGCGCAAAAACGGGTATTGGAAGCAAAAAGAAATCTTATAATAAGCTATGCGGCTTTTCTCAATTCTTTGGGAATGAGGCTCTATGACAAAATTAATTAACCTTTTGGCTAGTTAATTTTTGAGTGAAACAAGGAACGAAGAGTGAGCATACTCTTGCGGTCTGAAAGCGATAAGTGACGAAGTTGCAGCCAAAAATTAGCCAGCCCCTATGGGGGAAGCTCATCTTTTGTTGATTTTTTTGTTGCGCTTCATTCACAGGCGTAAAGCCTTCTCATTCATCGCGCCTTGAAATCAAGGCTATGCCGGGTGTCGTATCAGGGAGCTATGCTCATCAGACGACCAACTTAAAGCTGAGCTTCCAAATGATTAAGTAATTCTGTCACAGAGCCTAAAGGGAGAATACAAATGAGATATAAATTTTTAAAAAGGAAAAAAACAATAATCGCAATTATAGTGCTTGTGATTATAATAGGTTCGGTACATTCATGCAAGAAGATGATAATTGCGAGAGAACTAAGTAAGATAGCGGAGCTTATGCCTGTCAAAGTTGCCAAAGGACGATTTGTCATAAAAACGCAGGCAATCGGAAGAGTGGAACCTGAGAATCGCGTTGCGGTCGCGCCTGTCGTAAACGGCAGGATGGAAGAGGTATTGGTAAAAGAAGGGGATATTATCAAAAAGGGGCAAGTACTGGCCTGGATGAGTTCAAATGAAAGAGCGGCATTGCTGGATTCTCTCAAAATAAAAAATTCCACTCCTCAAGACAGGAAACGGATAGAGGAAGCTTATAATATGGTTCCCGTTATAGCCGCCATAGACGGCATGATAATCAAAAGAGCGATTGAACCCGGACAATCTGTCAGCCCGTCCAAAGAGGTCTTTGTAATATCCGACAGACTCATTATTAAAACTTTTGTGGATGAAATTGATATAGGATCGGTTAAAAGGGGGCAAAAGGTGGAATTTTATCTGGATGCCTTTCCTGAGGATAAACATATAGGAAAGGTCCTTTCTCTGGCTCACGAATCCACGATAAAAGAAGGTGTGACGGTTTATGAAGTAAAAATTTTGCCGCGAAAACGCATATCTGTTTTTCGTTCAGGCATGACGACAGATGTTTTAATAATTACCAATGTAAAAAACAGCGCTCTTTATCTTCCAAAAAAAGCCATATCTTATCGCGACGGAGACGCTTTTGTCACCATGAAGTCCGAAGACGGCAAAAAAATTATGGAAAAAAATATTTCCATCGGAGTTACCAATGAAAAAAGAATGGAAATTATCGGCGGCATTCTTGAAAATGACACCATTTATTATTCAACAGGCATCGCGAAAGAAACCCTGAATATCCAAATAAGCAACTAAAATGAACACATTGATAGACATAAAGAATATAAGCAAAACCTATACGACCGGCTCATTTACCGTCCACGCTCTTAATAATGTTTCGTTAAAGATAAAGGCTGGGGAGTTCGTTTCTTTGGTCGGGGCATCGGGCTCGGGTAAGTCCACCTTAATGCATATACTCGGATTTTTGGACCGTCCCGATAGCGGCGATTATCATTTTGCCGGTTCTTCAACATCCAAATTAAACGAAGGGAGATTGGCCGCCATAAGAAGCGGTATGATTGGTTTTATTTTTCAGTCATTTCATCTTTTAAAACGGACTACGGCAAAGGATAATGTTTTATTGCCTATGGTTTATAGCGGTCTTGGAACAGATTCAAAAAAAGCTCTCAATTGTCTTGATATCGTGGGATTGACTGACAGGGCTAAACATAAATCCAATGAACTTTCCGGAGGGCAATGCCAGAGAGTGGCTATAGCCAGATCTCTTGTTAATGACCCTTTGGTGATTTTAGCGGATGAACCCACCGGAAATTTAGATGCCGTGAGCCGCAGAGAAGTTATGAAAGCTCTGAAAGAGCTAAATGAAAAAGGAATGACTGTTATTATTGTAACGCATGACGATGAAATATGCGCGCAGACAAAAAGAGTTATCCGAATGAAAGACGGCGAAATAATAGCGGATGAAAAAATAGGGAAAAGCGATTTATCCAAATCGCCCGAATCAATCGCTTCAATTGAGCGCATGAGATTACCTAAAGCGCGATTCGGCTTCACTCCGTCCGAAATTGCCGAACAGTTTAAAGTGGCTTTCAAATCAATTTGGAACCATAAAATGCGCAGCGCTTTAACGGTGCTCGGCATTTTTATAGGCGTTGGCGCCATAATCTCGCTTATGACCATAAGCGAAGGATTTATGAGAAGTCTTTTAAGCGGATCGGGCGAGGAAGATGCCAAGAAAGTTTGGGTTGTTCCAAAGCGCCGCCATCTAAAATCTTCAAAGAAACTTACTTATGCCGATGTGGCGGCCGTAAAAACTTGTCCTCTGGCTGAAAAAGTGGTGCCGATTATAATGGGAAACGCTGAAATCTCCGCGGGTAAAAAACATGTTAACGCGTCAATTCAAAGCATAGAAGGCTGGACGCCAGAAGATCGGAAAAAAAACAAGAACCTTTTCAAAAACAAAAAAGTGAAGGGGCGTTTTTTTACAAAAAAAGAGGATATCGCGCGAGCCAGAGTGGCGGTCATAAACAGGGCCTTGTCCAAAAAATTGTTCGGCAATGCGAGCCCCGTAAACAACAGTATACGGGTTAAAAATATAAAATTTAATGTTATCGGTTTTGTGGAAGATAACCAAGCCGAACAAATGTTCGGCGGACGCCCGACCCTTTATATGCCGCTTCAAACGGCGTCAAAAAGAGTCTTCGGACAAAACAAACTTAACTATATAGAAATTACTACTCCAAGCCCCGAATATACAACCGAGGCTAGAAAACAGATTATAATGGCGCTTAGAAAAATACATCCGTCCCGCGACGATGAAGATTATTTTGATGTCAAAACTTTTGAGGCGCAGATTCGTCAATTTAAAAGTGGTATGCAAAATTTATCATTGGTTGTTTATGGCATAGCGGGGATATCTTTATTGGTGGGCGGCATAGGGATTATGAATATTATGCTTGTGAGCGTGACGGAGCGCACCCGCGAGATAGGCCTTAGAAAAGCTCTAGGCGCTAAAAAATCGGATATACTCGGACAATTTCTTATAGAGGCCGTGGTCTTGTGTTTATTGGGGGGATTACTGGGCATAGGTTTTGGCGTTGGCATGGCCTGGATAGCGTTTATATTTATTAAAGTCCCTCCGGCGCTCGGAGCTGGAACAGTCTCTTTCGCTTTTATATTTTCAACCATTATCGGAGTGGGGTTCGGTTTTTGGCCCGCGATGAGAGCGGCTAGCTTAGACCCGATTGAAGCGCTTAGATATGAATAACATTTTATTCGCCTGAGAAAAAAGGAATAGCGATAAAGATTTATACTCACTTGATTATGAAAGCATGACAGTTATATTTACACGCAAGACCAGGGTCGCTTAGTACTGCGCCCTTGCGTATCTCAACCTCCCATATGCCCAAGTCGGTTTCCGAACGCTCTTGCTTAGCAAACACAACCGCCATGCTCCTCTTCGGTCTATTTTGTTTGTGAGAATATCTCTGCAGGATAGCAACTCGAGAACTTGTGTCCATAGCAGTCCTTCCGAAAGCCCAGTCCACTCACCCCAACCCAATTAAGATACAGCTGAATTACCCTTACTTATAAGATAAAAAACTTCTTTTATATTAAAATTTGACAAGTATTTTGAACAATTGATAGCCTAATAGGGTATTAATTCAATAAAGTTTTAGGGTAAAATAAATAGTAAGATTGGAGATTATATTAATCTTTTCGAACTCATTCAATTCAAAGAGTCTGAATTTAAAAAATAAAACAAATTATGAGCAACCAAATTACCAATGGTATAAAACTTTTTGAATACCTAGAAAAACTTTCTCTACTTAACACCAATGTCAGGAAAAATATTAAGAACTTATCTAGGGAGGAAGAACTACTTAACTTAGAAAATAAGGATTTCCTCCCAATTCTTGACAAGATTTTTTTAAAAAACAGAGATATAGAAACAGATAAGCAAGATGGTTTGTTATTTTCAATCGAGAGATATAAAATTGAAAATCCTCCCAAATTACCGAAAGAACTAGAAAAGTGGATTGATTTTGAATTAGTTAGTTTTGTTAAGCCGGAACCAAAAGATTTTTCAGAAATAATTGAAAGGTTTGACAACGATAAGAGCCGAGTTGCTGCTTTTGAAGATTTAATAGCCGAATTAGGTGAAAAGACTATAGTTCTGAAAGATTGGGTAACTAAAAATGAGGATGGTAGTTATAAAAAAATTGATGAGAAGTTGAAAAAAATTTATTTTACTGATTTCCCTGAGTTGATAAAATTATATGAAAATTGGATAGAACTCAAATGGACCAAATGGAAAGAAAAAAACTATGAATATTTTATTTCGAACCAAGCATACGACAAATTTTATTCTCTTCGATCATTTTTAAAGACAGAATCTGACGGGCACGATTTATTATGGGGGCATGATATTTTAGCATGGAAACAAAATGGGAAAGAAATATATCATCCAACATTTTTTACCCCTACTATTATAGAATTTGATCCAGATAGAAATATCATCTCTGTTAAATCCGATTCAAACTTAAATGCTTTTTTTGATGTCTCTTTTGTAAGAGAAGCATTAGAGGATAAAAATACAAACTTAGTGGATATAGATTCTTTGGCTGAAAGAATTAATAAAAAAATAAATGATGGTAATTTTAATATTTGGGACTACAACTTGCTTCATAAGCATTTACAGCAATTAGTTCATTATATATCGCCAGATGGTGAATCAAAATATAATGATAGGAATGCAGAGATTGTTATTAAAATGCAACCAACTGCGTTTAATTATCATCACTTATTTTTATTAAAAAAAAGCGGCAAAAGCTGGGCTGATTATGCAAAAAAAATTCAAGAGGATATAAAAAACAATGGCACTCTTACTCCATTTTTAGAAGATTTGATTTGTGACGATAAAGAAAAAAGCAAAACAGACAATTCAGACGAAGCAAATGGTAGCCATAGCCAAAGCAACAAAGAAATAGATGGTGAATTGTATTTTCCGCTTCCATACAATGATGAACAAAAAAGGATTGCCAACCAAATTGAATCAAATTATGGTGCCGTTGTTCAGGGACCACCTGGAACAGGAAAAACCCATACTATTGCAAACCTAGTATCTAGATTTCTTGCTCTTGGAAAAACAGTTTTAGTTACTTCTCAAACAGGACAGGCTCTTTCTGTACTGAAAAATAAAATTCCGAAAGAAATTCGAAGCATGGTTGTTTCGCAAGTGGAGGCAAATTCTAGAAATAATGATTTGCAATCATCTGTATCTGCAATAAATACAATTTTATCAGATAAAGAAAAATTTACAGATAAAAAGAGAGAGAGAAAGCAAAAAGAATTACAGGAAGCCCGAGAGAAAATCGCGAAAAAAAACAATGAATTTGAAAAAAAGTCACTCTTAGATTCTAGAGAAGAAATAATAATAGGAACAGAGAGATTTACACCTATTGCCTCTGCTAAATTTATTGCTAAATTTCAAAACAATAATGAATTTAAAATTTTAGATGATGTTCGTCATAATGAAGAATTAACTATTTCTCAAAATAGCATAAATAGATATATATCTGCACTAAGAAGCACCCATAGGGATGTGTGGGATTTTGTAAAGTTAGATAAAATTCCACCCATTGATATACTACCTTCAATAGATGTTCTAGAGCGATTTTTTGAGTTAAGAAAAAAATTAAACCGAGAAGAATTGCAATTATTCAAATTATATATTCCAGATAATGATGAACTGAAGAGTCTTGATAGTATAGAAGAGTATATCAAGGATTATAATATTCATAAAGAAAAGGCTGCTAAATTTAAAGATTACTTAAAAGAAATCGGTTTTATAAAAAAGACCGATATTAAGTGTTTTTTTGATGCCATATCAGAAAATCATGTTTCGAATGTTTATGATACCCTCAATAAACTTAAAGAAGTTCTTCTTTCTTTTAATGAGTCTTGGGAAAAAGAATTGTTAGAAGTAATAAAAAACAACAACCAAAAGAAACGATGGGAACAAGTATTATTGAAAGTTGAAAAACTCCTAGGTAAATATAGAAGTTTAGATGATGTTTTGCTCGGCAAAAAAATAACAATTGCAAATGAATATAAAATAGATCAAACATCTGCTTTAGAAATAATATTTAAAATCTCAGAGCAAGCGAGAAGCAATGGCAATAAGATAAAAAAAGGCATTCGACTACTATTTAGTCCTGATACACGAAAATTCATTAAAAACATACGCCTTGACGAAAAAGAAATTCATACTAGTGATGACATTAAGATTATAGACGCTTATTTCTTAAAAATAAAAACGGAAAAACACTTAAAAAATATCTGGGAACAAGCGTTTCAAGGCATGTCCAATAAAAAGAATTTTTCGGATTCATTTAACATAGTAGAAGTTGAAGGCATTGTGAATGCCATAAGTCGCATTGTTTATTTTGCTAAGAATAATTCCAAATTAAAAAACGATATTGTAAATTTAAAATTATTTAAAAATGTTAATGTTTCTGATTTGTCTTTTGTCGAAGGGACTATAAATGTTTTCAATAATTTTCTTTCGGTTTTTAAAGCTAATGAGTACTTTAATCTTATAGAAAATATAGCCAAAGAATATGAGAAAACAAATGCTCATGCGAAAATATTTATTCTATCAAGACATATTAGGGATAAAAATGTCGAGAAAATAATTTCTTTAAGAAAAGAAGTGCAAGAATTAAACAAAAAAAAGAATTTATCCCTTGAATACACTAAACTACAAAATGAAATTTTTTCTAGCACAATACAAAAATTAAAAATGAATGAGCGCAACCATAAAAGTGTGTTTGGATATTTTCAAAATCTTAATATGGGAGATATAAAGGGAATAAAATCTTTTTACAAACAAATACCTGAATTAATAGACCAACAAAACAAGTCTGAAGAAATTAAATTAATTGAGGATGTTTTGAAGGAAAAGTTGCTAAAAACAATTGATGAAATTAAGCTTGCAATTAAAAAAAATGATGATATTGAGTTTGATATAGAAAAAAACTGGAAATGGAAAAGATTGATTAGTTGGCTGGATGAATTGCATGCTGGTGATTCCATATCTCAAATAAGCAGAGAATTACAAATACTTAAAAATAAAGAGAGAGATTTAGTTAAAGATTTAGTTGAAATTTCCGCATGGATTCATCTTAAAAAGCGAGTTACAAAAAGACAAAAAGAATCCCTTGCTTCATTTGCGCTGAGCATGAAAAAAGGAGGGGCATTTACAGGAAAATATGCCAGTAAACATCTTGCTGATGCGAAAAATGCACTAGAAGTTGGAAAAGATGCTGTTCCTGTCTGGATTATGCCAGTAAATACCATACATCAATTATTTCCAAATCCCACGGCTGGCATGTTTGATATTGTCATCTTTGACGAAGCTAGCCAGGTTGATACTCGTGGATTAAACATTGCATACATTGGCAAAAAATTACTTGTAGT
>DAOWCC010000112.1 GCA_030639665.1 Elusimicrobiota bacterium
AAATTTTTATGGCGCGCGTAATTTCTTCTTCAGTTTCAAAGTTTTCGCCGCCATACAAATGGCCCGGAACATTTTTAAGCCCGCAATAAAATTCATCGGCTCCTTTTTCAAGAAAATACCAAAATTCTTCCTCGGTTCCAATTCCAACCTGCATTCTCATAAACAAAATTATATAACATTTAATATGTGATAAAGAGGAAAGATTTGCTTAAAATTCATGAAGCCAGGCTCTATGAAAAAATTACTCATTATCGCGCCTTGAACTCAAGGCTATGCCGGGTGTCGTGTCACGGACTATGTCCATCAAAACAACAATTTACATAGATTCAGAACTGGAGAACGATGTAAAAGGTGAAGATATAGCCAAAGAGTTAGATGAAAAAGGATTTAAGAACATATATATGGAAACAGGCCATCCAAAAGAGCAATTCGCTCACCTGAAATTCATAAAAGAAGTGATAGGAAAAGAACCGCCGTTTAAAGAGTAATCAGAGAGTAGAAAGCAGAAAGTAGTGAATAAAGAAAAAAGAATACTGCCACAATAATCCTTAAAAAGAGTTTAATGAGTGCCCCAAAACATTTTCATATGAAAATAATTCTTTTCAAATGAAAATGTTTTTGACTGTTTTTAGTCATTCGAAATAAATCAAAAAATCGTTTTACCAATGAAAACTCCAAAAAGAGGGCTTTTATTAAAAGTTGGCATAAAAATTGCTCTGTAATGGGTGATGCCGCATGGTAGATGAGCAAAGGGGTATAAAAGCCATGCGGTGTCCGAAAAAAAACATAAAAAACAAAGGAGAAATTAGAATGAGGAAACTAGGAATAGCAGTATTTGCATTGATGTTTGCAGGAATAGCTTATGTTGGAGCACAAGAAGTGGAATTTGACTTTGACGGTAAGAGCGATATTCAGAAATCTAAAAATATGGAAGGGTTTTCAATACTCGAAGGGATTTCGGATATTGAGTATAATATCCCTGTGCCTAAAAGAGTGGTTAACTATGATATTGAAAATAACACTCCATTAATACAAAGGGGTAAATTTAAGTTTTGAATCTCATTTGCGAATTTTAAAGATTATATCGGAAGGAAGGAATAATTTGGATATAATGTTGGCCAAATATTCGGACAGTAAGACTCAAATCACTCGTGCGGATTTTTTAGTGGAAATCGAACCGACGACAAAGTCATTATTAAAAGCATATACACTATTAAAAGGAACCCAGGACGGTGGTAGTGGGAACGATAATTGTTGGTCTGATTGTTCTGAATCTTGCCACTCCAACCCGAGCAGTCTCGGCGATATTGTTTGCCACATGACTTGCTATTATGTCTGTGAAACAACCTAAAAACGGCTAGCATTTATAAGTAGTTTACAAATAGTAAATAAAAAATAAATCAGAGGTGAAAATTGTGAAAAATTTAGTAAAAATCAGTGCTTGGTTCGTAGCTTTGGGGATAATTATCTCTTTATCGGTGCAGTTTGCCGGCTCCTCCATGTTTGTTGTAAAAATTGTTTACAGTGTTGCCCCCATTCTATCGTGGTTAATCGCCATTTGGCTACTTGCATTTATCGGGCTCACTATATATTTGTTCTTATCTAAGACAGTTAGAACAAAAGTCATTTCCTTCTTGACAGATATTTTTGTTGAAACGAAGGACAAGGAATCCAATGTGAATGCATTGAAGATATCTTTTTCCTTGATAATGAGTATTCTGCTAATCCTGTCGCTTTTTGCTTTTTTAAGAGTGAATGTTTACCGCGGCTATGAATGCAGAAAAGCTGGGAATGATATTCCTTGCGCCGTAAAGCGAGGCACTAGGAGAAATATTTATTTGCCAGGAGTAGGAATACCTGGTTCTACAGAATCTTCACGAACACTTAATGAAGCGGGTATGAGTTACTTCATTGCCAATACTCCGCCGCTTGGAGATAAAACAGCGGCTAACATAACTTTCCTAACATTGCTATTTATTGCGATAAGCAGAATTTCTATAATACTTTCTAAAAGGAGAGTCACTGATAAAAACTAAAGAAAACACCAAATAAAAAAATCTGCCGGCAATTGAGCACGCAAGCCCAATTGCCGGTTTTTCTTTGAAACGACGCTTCTGGCCACTTTCCAGGAAATCCGGTTTTTGTTCGCGCAAGGTTGCGCTGTAAAGGGGAGTTTCCTATCGAAGCTTTATCGAAGTACCCCCTTTTTTTGCCGGTTTTGAGAAATACCGGTTTTTAAAATCCGTGCCGGCAATTAGGCTTAGCCTTAATTGCTGACCTTTCCCCCGAAAACCGGAGCAATTGAAACTCATTGTGGATATTCTAAGGCTCTGCCCCATCACTTATCTCGCCATTAAGGCGATACAAATTAGGACAGCCAAATGGCTAATTAGTTCTTTCATAGAGCCTTAACTGGCCTTTTTTTACTTGGCTTATTATAGCCGCGGGTTTTTTTGAAAAAGCGGAAATTTCTTTATCGCCAAACAATCGCAAATAATCTTTCCTAGGCCCGGCGCAAATTTCTTTTAAACTGCATTTTAAACACGCTTTTACATGCTTTTTTTCGCCCAAATATGTTTTATCGCCCTTGATTATTCTGTCAATATCTCTGGAATAAGCTTCATAACCCTCTAAAACACAAAGAGGGAAACCGTCCAATATAATGGGCACTCGCGACTTCTTGGACTTCTCCAAAGCTTTAATGATATAAGGCCGCGCTTCACTTAATCTCGGCGCGAGATATTTTCTTTTTTTAACAATCCCTTTTATCTTAATGAAATTCAAAGCCACAAAAAATACTCCCTGAAATTCCCGCGCTATAAAATCAATATAGGCAGGCAAGGTTTTATAATTAAGCGCATTCAGGACAAAAGTTATTATTACTCCGTCATTAACGCTCTTAAGCGTTCTTTTAATTATTTTTATCCTTTTATGAAACTGTTTATCGGTTCCGGTCAGCGTATCATGCAGTTTCTCTATATGGGACGGAAAATTAAATTCAAATTTGGTTATCCCGCTTTTTATTAAAACTTCCAATTTCTTCTCATTAAGCAAAAGGCCGTTTGTAAGCAAGGTTATTTCACAGGCGCCGCTTTTTTTCGCCCTTTTAGTCCAATAAACCAAATCTTTGCTCATAAGAGGTTCTCCGCCTTCAAAAGCGAGAGCCTTATAGCCCAATTTAAGGCAATCGGAAAGCTCTTTCTTGTCCATGGCTTTTTTTTCGCCCTTAACCGAACAAAAAATACAATCCTGATTGCATTCGTCGGTCAGGAAAAGATTGGGTTCAAGATCATTAACGGAAGATTTTTTCATGAAAGAGATTTTAAATAAGCGCCCAAAGCCACGCAAAAAACATCAATATCGCGCTTTGAACTGTAAATAAAAAAGGATAATCTGATTGTTGATTTTATATCTGAATTTAAAACGGCCAAATCAGCGCAATGCCGTCCGCATCTCACGGCCACAAAATGTTTGGAGGAATATTCATTTAGAAAAATATTAAAATCAACAATGGAAAATCGGGGATTTTCACAGATAAAAGATACGATACTGCCATTTTTTAATTCCGCCCGATTGCCCAAAACTCTGATTTTTTCAAAAGAAGAAAGTTTCGCGCAGGCATATTGGACAATTTCTTGAATACGCGCCCTTATATTTTGATAACCGATTTTATTTAACACTTCAAAAGATTTTCTAAGCGCCGCGGCGCCGGAATAATTTTGAATACCGGCTTCATAAACCGCATTGTTTTTAAAAAAATCAACTTTATAGGAACCGCCTTTATAAGCTATTTCCTTAACGGTTCCGCCGCCGAGTTTTGAAGAATTTAAGGATTTGAAAAGACTTTTCTTAATATATAAAACACCTATGCCGAAAGGAGCTCCCATTTTATGGCCCGAGAAAGCGAGCATATCCGCGTTTAAACCGCTGACATTTTCTTTATGAGTGGGAATATATTGAGCGGCATCAACAAAAACTTTAGCTCCGTTTTTATGAGCGGCGTTTATGAATTTTTTAATATCAACGGCTCCGCCGAAAACATTGGAAGCGCGCGTTACGCAAACAAGAGCCGTTTTGGCATTAAGCATCTTTTTATACGCGCTAAAATCTGGCTTAAAATCTTTAAGCGGAATAATTCTGAGTTTTATTTTCCCCAGTTTGCTTAAACGGTAAAAAGGAAGAAAAACGCTATTATGCTCCAAAGGCGAAAGAATAACTTCCGCTCCTTTTTTAAAGGGAAAACTCGCCGCCGCGATATTTAACGCTTCCGTCGTTCCGCTTGTGAAAACTATTTCTTCAGGGCTCTTGGCCCCTATAAAAAGGGCAATGGCTTTTCGCGCCGCGCAAAATTCAGCCTCTACCTCGCGGCTAAGCAAATGAACCGATCTTTTCCCCGCGCAACCCCCGAATTTAAGCAAAAAATCGCTCTGCTCGCGGGCGGCGGATTTCATTTTTAAAGCCGTGCAAGCGCTATCAAGATAGATTATGGCCTTTTTTGAAATCTTGCGGCTAAGCGCCGGAAATTCTTTTTTTAAAGGCGGAATATTTTTTTTGCCCGGCATCATATATCTCCGTATATTTTAAGATAATCCTTTCTCGGTCCTGAGCAAATATTAACATATTTGCATTTTAAACATCTTTTCAAATGAATCTTTTCTTTTCTATGCAAACCGCTTTTATTCAAAGCTATTTTCCCGATATCAACATTCAGCCGATAATAAGCTCCCAGCATACAAAGAGGAATATGATCAATTTCACACTTAATCTTGCTTTTTACGCAAAGCTCCGAAGCCTCAATAATATATTTTGACACCGTCCGATATTTTGGAACGATTTTTTTTGTTAAAGCTTTTCCCATAGCCTTAACAAAACTGAACTGCAGCCACCTAATGCGGGGAAACTCTTTAATTATAAATTCAACAAATACGGGCGCTTGCTTATAATTTAATCTGCAAATAATGTAAGTCAGCCTTATATCCGCGCCAAGCTCAAGCAATAATTTTACGCCTTTTATTTTGTCGGCGAAAATATTTTTTACACCGCTTACTTTCGCGTCCATAACCGCATCCGCCGCGGATAAATTAACATTAAAATATCCTCCCGACAAATTAACAGCCTTAACGAGCTTTTTTAAAATATCCAAAGGAATATCTTTAACAAGCGAAGCATTGGTTTGTATTTCTATTTTTTTATCGCGCTTCACCGCGAAAAGAACAAGTTTCAAAAGATGGATGCCGCCCAAAAGAAAAGGTTCGCCGCCGGATATCTGAATAAGCTTATCTTTTGAGCTTTTTATTTCTCGGCAAAAACCGTTAAAATCATACTTTTTATTCTTCGCGTTTTTGCCCGGATAGGAGCAAAACACGCAGTCTTGATTACACTTGTGAATAATACGCAATAAAGCCATTTACTTTTCCTTAATTTTTAAGAGTCCAATAATAACGCCCTTTTTTAAAAACTTTTTCAACAATATTTTTCTTTATAAGATTTTCCGCGGCGTTTATAACCGCGTTGCCGTCGGAACAATCGCGGCACAAAACCATATTTTTCGCCAATTTTAATATTTCAGCGGCGCCGGCGGGAGATTTCTTTTTAAGTATCTCAATGACACAACTTTCATTATCCGAGAAAAAAATCTTTTTTCCGAGCCCTATTGTTTTCTCGCTTTTTTTAACCGAATTAAAGCCCGTCCAGCCCCAGATATCAATATAATTTTTATCCACGCCCATGCATTTCTTTTTAAAAGAACAGCTCCGGCAGACCGAAGCGTGAAGCTTGGCTTTATCGGCGCTTTCGTCCAAATCCGTCTTATTGCCGGAAGGGTCGGTAACCAAAGTATTAAATCGTTCAAGCCCTATGGCCAATGATTCATGTCCTGTTAAAAAACAAGGCGGAACATTCAGAAAAAGAATCTCCCCTGACAAACCCGCCTTTTCCATAAGTTTAATCGCGCTTATAAAATATTTTTCAGCCTCAGGAAGAGAGGTTCCCAGCTTCAAATGATTTTCTCTCATGCTTCCGATATACATGGGATAAATTATCACAAAATTGCTTATTCCCTTTTCAAGAAAATAATATATTATTTCGGGCAAGCGATTAAAATTAAGCTTATTGATAAGTATATTGGTCCCGATTCTTATTTTAAGTTCTTTTAAATTCTTTAAGCCGAACATGGCTTTTTTCCACGCGCCTTTAACCCCGACCAATTTGTCATGAATCTCGGCTTTATCGCTCATAAAAGAAAATTTACAAACGGTAAGGCCGGCCTCAACCAATCGCTCCGCGAACTTTTTGTCCGCGAGTTTTATGCCGTTTGTCTGAATTCTTATAAAATCAAAGCCGATGGATTTTGCCAAAGAAATAATTTTTATTATATCAGGGCGCAATAAAGGCTCTCCGCCCGTAAAACCAAGCCTGCGATAACCTTTTTTATAAGCCGAATAAATATTTTTGGCTATATCGTTAAAACTCGCGTTTAAGGATTTATCAAACGAACCTTGCGAGCAAAACAGGCATTTGGCATTGCAATTATAGTTGAGAATTATCTCATAGCATTTATTTAGAGATTTCCTTTTCACATTAACACTTCTTTCTTTTTTTAAAATTTTAGTTTTTCTAACCATCAATATTATGAACCTTTTTAAAAGCCGGATATTTCAAAGCCTGTTTAAACAATGAAAAATAATTCTTCTCTATTTCGCCTGATAATTTAATGTGCATTCTTACAGCTTTTTTAATCTCCGACGCTTTACCGGCCAAAATATATTTTTGAAAAGCGAAAGCCCCTACCGGACACATCAAAGCTTTTACTTTGGCGCCGTATTTTGAGGCTTCTTTAAAAAAAAGAGCTTTTTTCTTTCCTCCCGATATTTGCCTTGAAGCGTACTTTTTAATGTCTTTCCTATCACTTCCGATAAGTTTATCGCAAGGAATAAAATTTCCATCGGGACAAAGAATAGCGCTCATACAGCATTTATTAACGGGTCGTTTAAGAATCTCATCCATAATTTCATAAGCATTGGCAATTTCATAAAGCTTTCGACCATTTTTAATTAATTGAAAATAATGCCGCCTTAATTTAAGCATTTGGCTCTTTAACTCTGAAATTTCTTCTTCATTCCATATTTTCGTTATATCCGGCGACCACGCGATATGTCTAAAACCCAATTTATACAAATTTAAAATATTTTCAAACAGCTTATTCGCGGACTCCTTCTCTATAACCAAAGACGCGGTCGTCTTTTGAATATCAATATATTTTAAAATCTTCCCGATATTGCTTTTTGCCCCGGACATTCCTCCGTCAATTTCCCTTCCATTTATCCCGTTAAAAACAACGGGGTTTATACTGACAATCAAATTAATATCAAAACGCTTGATAAATAGGGCTATGGCTTTGTTAATCAAAAGACCATTGGTGAATATATGAACGGGCAAGTCATTTTTTATTTCTTTTCTCACAAAAGTCAAAACGGCTTTTATCAGATTAAAATGCAAAAACGGCTCACCTCCGAGAAATGTGATTTTTTTATTTTTCGCCCCGGACTTAAGAAATTTTGCAACCCCTGCGAGCAAAACCTTTTTTTCTATCGCTTTTTTAAATATGCCCTTTCGCGCGTAGCAATAATCACATTCAAGATTGCATAAAGAACTCATATATATAACAAGATTATTAGATATGTTCATGTCTGTTTACGCTGTCATTATAATCCAATTCGACTTTTATGTTTTTTTTCTCCGTTAAAAGCTTAAAAAACTTTTGAAGTTCGCGAATATACCTTTTTTTGAACATATAATAATCCGGTTCAAAACGGGCTCTATCGACTTCCGACAGCTTTTTTTTCATAATGTCAAAAACCGAATTAAGGCCGAAGATATAATTGTAACCTTTGCACATTTTAATCGTATAAAGAAAACTTTCCGGACGAGAGGAATATTCCAAAACGAACTTTATTTTTATATTGTTTATTTTTACAAAAACCCACTTCTTGTGTATCATTTTGTTTAAGCCCGAAAACAAACC
>DAOWCC010000228.1 GCA_030639665.1 Elusimicrobiota bacterium
GAAAAAAATAAAAAACTTTTACTGACAATGGGAAAATCAGTGGTCTACGCGGGCGAGCATCCCGCAGGGTCTTCCCTTAAGCTTTGTATAAATCTTATTGTCTCTCAGCTCACAAGCGCCTTATGCGAATCCACCGTCTTGGCTGAAACTCTGGAAATAAACCCCGAACTTATTTTTAATGTTTTGGATGAAAGCGTCGCTCTTAAATGCAATTACTTCAATTTGAAAAAACAAAATATCCTTAAAAAAGATTATCCTCCCGCTTTCGCCTTAAAAAACATGTTGAAAGATCTTCGATTTATGATTGAAGAAGCCAAGATAAAAAAACTGCAATTGCCGATAACAGAAAGTCTTGAGAAACTTATGGTTAAATCTTATAATACGGGTAAAGCGAATGAAGATTTAACCGCTATAGCCGAAACTTTGGAAAACTACTATAAAGAATAAGTCATGCCGGAAAAAATTAAATTAAAAGACAGAATAAAACTTGATCTCAACCAGCCGCTTTGGAAATTTATCGCGCTGGCCATTGTATCCATAGGCTGGGTATATCTTATGTTTCTCGCGAGCAATCATTTTCTTAATACCGATACTTGCGCGTCATGCCCCCCTTCTTTCGGCTCTCAGCAAACTGAAAACGAAGCAAATGAAGATTGCGGCTCTTGCGGCTCCAATTCTCCATGTGAATAATAGTTTTAAAATCTCATAATCGCGCGAATTATATAAGGACATAAAAATGAATCTGCTTAAAGAAGTTCTTAAACATGAAGTCTTCCCCGCCATGGGCTGCACCGAGCCCGCGGCCATAGCTTTTTGCGCGGCCTCTGCCGCGAAACTCTTGGACGAGAAAATAATAAAAGCTGAAATAAAAACGGATGCCGGCACCTATAAAAACGGCCTGGCCGTAACCCTGCCGAACACGAATGGAGAAAAAGGAAATCTTCTCGCCGGAGCCTTGGGCATACTTGTAAAAGAGCCCGCTTTCAAAATGGGAATTTTCAAACATATAAACAAAGACATCTTGAAAGACGCGAAAAAAATGGTGCTGTCCAAAAAAATAAAATTAATTCTGGACGATACGAAAAAAGGCATTTATATTGAAGTGAATTTAAAGACAAAAAATCATAAATCAACTTGTATCATCGCCGGAAGCCACAGCGATATAACTCTTTTAAGCCGGGATAAAAAAACATTCATAAAGAAAAAATCCTCAAAAACAAATAAAGCCCAGCCTTATAAAATTCTGTTGAAAAAAAAATCAATCAAGGACTTATTTGATATCGCGGAAAAACTTGACGCTAAAGACGCTAAGTTTATAAAAGACGGTATAGAAATGAATTTAAAAGCCTCGAAAGAAGGACTTAAAATAAAAAAAGTGGGCTATTATGTTAAAGACCTTATAAACAAAGGCTATTTAAAAAAAGATGTCTTCTCAAACGCGAGAATGACAACATCATCGGCCACCGACGCGAGAATGGCCGGAAATTCAGTGCCAATAATGTCCAGCGGAGAAAGCGGCAATCAAGGCGTTGTAGCCATTTTAGTGCCTCATCTTGTCGGCAAAGCTTTTAAAGTAAAAGAAAAGACCGTTTTAAAAAGCATCGCTCTCTCTCATCTTGTAAACGCTTATATAAAAACTTATACGGGCGAATTATCTCCCATATGCGGCTGCGCCGTAGCGGCGGGAGTGGGCGCCGCGGTAGCCATTGTCTATCAGCTTAACGGCAAAGATATCAAAGCCGCGACTTTAGCCATAAATAATGTTATAAGCGATATAGGCGGCATGCTTTGCGACGGAGCCAAAAGCGGCTGCGCTTTAAAAGTGGCATCATCTTCCGATTCAGCCATAAGAGGCGGCTATATGGCGATTAATCATGAAGGCATAACTGAAGTTGAAGGTTTTATAGGAAAAACCGCGGAAGAGACCATTAAAAATATAGCTTATATCTCCAATAAAGGCATGGCTAAGGTTGATAAAGTAATCTTGGAAATAATGGCGCAAAAAAATATAACGTAGTTAACAGCGCGCCCCTCCTACGCTAACAAGCTTCGGAAGAGCAAGCAGCGCGGCAGTGCTACAGAAAAACAACATGGTTTATGGAGTAAATATATAATCTGTTCTTTGCTGTTACTGGTGACCTGTGACCTGAAACTTGCAACATGTTTTACGGAGTAAAGATATAATCTGTTCTTTGCTGTTACTGATAACTGGTAACTTGCTTGTCCCTCCGAAACCTTGGTGAAGGAGGATGACTGGTGACAATTTTTTTCAAAGAAAAAAATTATGGACTCTTATAGCGTCATACTTAAAAATTCCAATGAAGAAAGTTCTGTAATTCAAGCCTTTCTTAAAGATTATTATTCTTTTGACAATGAAGAAACTTTAGCTTTCCTAAAAAAATCTCCCGGATTTTTAATTGAAAATGTAATTATTGAAAAAGCCGAAGAAGTCCGTAAAAAAGCTCAAGAAAAAAATATTCAAACTCTGATAATTGACGATAAAAATATTCCCCAATTACCAAAACCCATGAATTTTGTGGAAATGGAAATAATAGATTCAGGATTCTTCTTCATATCCAAATCAATTAGAGAATATGTCCCGCTTGAAAGTGTAACTATGGTTACAACCGGAATAATAAAGACGGACTGCCCCGAAACTTCCACGGATAGCCTTTCTCTCGAACTTCATCAAAAAACGGAAAAATTATTGAATCTGGAAAAAACAGAAGATTTAACCGACGGCGCCGCCTATTACTCCAAGGCGATGAAGGATAAAAAGCTTACAAATGAGAAACAAAAAGAACTTATATTCTATATGGATATTTTTCTGAGTGAAGCCCCTCACAGATTAAGAA
>DAOWCC010000218.1 GCA_030639665.1 Elusimicrobiota bacterium
ATAAAATTCATCATTTATAGTTGTGATATTTTTTTCCAAAGCCGCCGCCAAAGTTATGGCTTTGAATGTGGAACCCGGCTCATAAGTCCATTGGACGGGCTCAATTCGGCTTATATGCTGAGGATAAGTGACCATAGATAAAATATCGCCATTTTTCGGATTTTGAACTAAGACCATTCCAAAAATGGCTTTTGTTTTGTCGACATATTTTTTTAGTATTTCATGGCTGAAAAATTGAATATTTTTATCTATGGTTAAATGTATGTCCAAAGGTTTGCTTTCTTTTTTTAATCTGTTCCTATATATTATTTTGCCGGTAGCGTCTCTTATTATGCCTCTTTTGCTGATATTTCCGCTTAAGGCTTTATCATAAAGATATTCTATGCCCGTAATGCCTTTATTATCGTTTACGACACCTATTATGTTTTTTGCCAGACTGGCATTAGGAAAGAATCTGTCTTGTCTTGCGTCAAAAAAGACGCCCTTGAGTTTCAAATCTTTTAGTTTTTCATATTTTTGTTTAGGGACCCTTTTTTTAATGGCGATATAATTTTTGCCTTTCGTGTATTTTTTTTCAAGTCTTTTTTTTTGAATCTTTAGTGTTTTCGCCAACTGAGACAGGACCTCTTCTTTATTTTTTACTTTTCCTTTCATAATAAAGCAATCCCAGGTTATTATGGATTCGGCCAGAACATTTCCGGCGCCATCAAATATCGTTCCTCTTGGGCCCACTTCCGATATTGACCTACTGAATTCTTTGGCGGCTGTTTTGGAAAGGTTCTCATGTTTTATCGTTTGCAGATAAAATAAGCGAGCGAAAATTGGTAAAACGGGGAGTATCGCGAATATGGCGCAAATTTTTAATCTTGCGCGGAAGGTTGAAATCTTATTTCTTCTCACAATGAACCATTCAAAGTAATTTTAAATATAGTGGAGTTTTGTAGCATAAATACCGTTAATAAGGCAGAGCGCATTAAATGGCGTAAAAACGCGGAGTGTGGCGGATAAGTATTGGGAGAAGATACAATGTTAACGAGCCCAGGCAAACCATCCCAAGTTTTTTTTATTCGAATTGTTATTTTTCTCTAAAATGACTATCTGTTCGGGTTCAGGATAAATCATGCCAAGCATTAAAGCCTTCTCTTGAAGTTTTTCAGGGGACAAGGCTATTTGAATATCTTTGGATAGATACTTATTGGCATTCGTGATTGATTTTATCTCTTGCCGTGTTTGCTCTATCCTATAGCCCAGTTTGGTTGCCTGTATGTTTTCCCATACAAAGACGAATAAAACAGCGCTTATCATTAGAATAATTTGTGCGTAGCGTATGCGTTTTTTTTTAGCCATGTTGTTTAATCGTGTTGCTTAATTTTATTCCATACCAAATAATTCTATTCTTCTAATGGTGTGTTTTTCCCAAAGATACAAGGTTTTTGTCGGAGATAAATTTGATTTAATATCCGTTCTGCCGTTTCTAACCGATTTGTTCAGCAATAGTCTTTGCAATCTGGTGCCTACTTTGAATATGTTCGAAGTGTTCATATTATAAGCCTCCTGCGGATTTTGATTTTTCCAGATTAATTACTAAACTTCCGTTCTTTCTATTACTCTCAGTTTCGCGCTCCTTGCTCTCTTATTGCCAGCGACTTCTTCGTCGGAAGGTTTTACGGGTTTTTTTGTTATCAGTTCCCAGCCTCCCAATTTCACCATTGATTTAAAAGTTTCTTTTACAATTCTGTCTTCAAGCGAATGAAAAGTTATTATGCACATTCGAGAGCCTTTAGCCATAAAATGAGTGGCGCTATGAATGCCTTTCAATAAATTGTCCAATTCCGAATTTACGGCAAGCCTTAAGGCTAAAAATGTTCTTGTTGCCGGATGTATTTTGTCTTGTCTGACGATAAAGTGTTTTTCTATTAAGTTTTTAAGATCCGATGTGCTGACTATCGTGTTTTTTTCTCTTTCCCTAACAATCAGTTTTGTTATTTTACTTGAAAATCTTTCCCCCGATATTCTTATCAGATGTTCAATTTGCTCATAAGGCCACTTATTGATAATGGTATAGGCGGTGAGAGGATTTTCAGGGCTTATTCTCATATCCAGCGGGCCGTCATGTTTGAAGCTGAAGCCTCTTGACGGTTTGTCAAAATGAAGTGATGATACTCCCAAGTCAAATAGAACTCCGGACACTTTTGTGATATTCTCGCGAGGCAGGATTTCATCTATATCGGCAAAGTTGCCTTGCACTATGGTGGCTTCTTTTCCTTGGTCGGATAATCGTTTTTTTGCCAAGCCAATCATTTCGGGGTCCCAATCTATAGCGAGCACTCTCCCCTTTTTATTAAGCTCGGAAATAATCCTCGAAGTATGTCCGGCCATGCCTAGTGTGCCGTCAACATATATCCCGTTTTTATCCGTAACGAGATGGTCAACGGTCTCTTTGGGCAGAACGGGCTCGTGAGTATAATGTTTCGTCATATGTCTAATATTTTGCTGAATTTCGCAGATGACGGTTCCATTATATTTTTCTTGTATGTTGTCCATGACTTGGCATTCCATATTTCAACCTTATTCCCTACGCCTCTTATAATTATTTCTTTTTTCAACGATGCGTGATTTTTTTGATTTTGCGGGATTAAAATTCTCCCTTGTTCATCCATTGCGGTATCGGACGCGTTGCCGAAAAAATATCTTTTAAAAGCTCTTTCTTCCTCTTTGTTTTCGGCTTTAAAAATTTCCATATTATTTGCTATCAGATTTTCCCATGTCGAGGGCAGAAAAAGAAACAGACAATTATCAAAACCCACTGTAGTCATGAAATAGTTTTTATCTTCTTTACGAAGCGTTTCTCTAAAGCGCGACGGAATAAAAATACGGCTTTTGCTATCCATCACATATTTATATTCTCCGTAAAAAGCGCTCATCCCTTTTTCACCTTTTTAATCCATTTTTAAACACAATTCACCACTTCTAGCCACCATGAGTTAAAAGTATAGTGAATGAAGCTTGATTTGTCAATACCTTTTTCAAAAAACAGCTATAAATCAAGTCTTTATTGAGATGATTTTGGTTTTTATTTGTTTATAAAGTGAGAGAATATATAAATAGGTA
>DAOWCC010000197.1 GCA_030639665.1 Elusimicrobiota bacterium
GAACCACCAATTCCAAATAAAGCAGAACCGTCTATTGCGGGCAAAGCTCCCGTCAATTGCCCTGCGGGCAAAATGACATCAGGCGTAACTCCGGCCGCTACCATGGCAAAAGGAGGAGGCACTATTTCTTCTCTCGGCGTTAATGTAACACCGCCAACCGCTATTTCAAGCCATCTTTCTCCTGTAAAAGTTCCTGTTGAAAGTGTGGGCGTGCCGCCGGTTAAAGTCGCGCTGAATACGCCTTTTGAAACATCCAAAGAAACAGGTCCGCTATCCCATTTTTCAGTGCCATCGATTAAGGCGTCAAAAATTTTAAAATTAAAACTCTTGGTTCCGGTATAAGCTTCGCCATCTATTTCAATTTTACCTTGATAGTTTATTTTCTTAGGCATATAAACAGGAGGCGCGGAATAAGCAAAAGCGCCCATGCTAAAAATTATAATCAAAAATAGTTTTATGGTTTTCATTGTTTCCTCTCAAATTAATTTCTAAATCTTAAATTTGTTTTTTGTTGTTTCTGTTACTGCTTGAGCACTAATGGGTGTCCGTAATAAATCTTTGTTAGCCCAGTCCACTCTCTGCTTTCTGATGTCTGATTTCTATTTACTACCTTATTATCATTATCTTTCCGGTCTTGCTTTCCGAGCCGGACACTACAGTGTAAAAGTAAACGCCACTGGCCAAATTTTGGCCATTATCGCCTTTTACATTCCATTCAATATAGGAATTACTATCTGATTTATTTATGGTCTTAACGCATTCTCCTGATAAATCGTAAATTTTTATTTTGGCAGTGGATGACAAAGCGTCAAATCTTATTCTGGTATGGCCCAATGAAGGTTTATAGGGAACGGGATAGGCGTAAATACTGCTCGGCGTAAAAACGGCTGGAATTAGCGCGCTTACAATACCGCCGCTTACCGCTATATTCCCGCCCGAAACTTCTTCAGAGCCAAGCACAGCTCCAACACCTGAAACTGTTATGGAAATATTTCCACCGGACGGAGCCTGTCCGCCGCCTGATTGAAAACCACCGGATTTTAAAACAATAGCGGAGGACGCGTTCAATACAAAAAATAAAGATAAAACCGGAACCATAGCCAAGAGCTTGAATTTAATAAGGTTTTTCATATTTAATTATTTGTCCCCGCAAATTTAAGTGTTATGCCAAATCTGTGAACATTGCCAAATTCCCCATAATCGGCGAAAGCGTAATCAATATTCATATTCATTTTTTGGGAAACTTTAAGCATATAACCCAAACCATAAGTTATTTCCGAACCCAAGTCCCTTGAGTTCTGCCAGCCTGCTCTAAGGAAAAACTGATTATTAAATATGGTTTCCAAACCTGTTAAAAAAGATTTTTTTCCATCCGCGGGAATTATCATTTCAGCGCTGTAAGCGCACTTTAAATTTAGAATATTCCTTTTATATAAAAACCCAGCCTTTGCGCGAGCGGGCAAATAAAAGGCATCCTCAATGAATTTCATTTTTGAACCGAGGTTTTCCGCCACAAAAGCAAAATCAAGATTTTCTATCGGCGATTCTATTAAAACTCCCAAATCAGCGGCAAACGCATTAGCCCTTTCGGTATCCAATCGTTCCGTAATATATTTAAGATTTAGACCAAAACCAATTTTATCCGAAAGTTTACGGGCGTGAGCAAAATTAAAAGCCAAATCGGCTGAACTGACAGAATCTGCGGGAGTACCGTCATTAGCATAACCATCTATGGAATTTATTGACAATGAATTTATGGCTATGGCGCTGACCGCTCCGTTTCTATGAGGTCGAGCCAAAGACAACCAATCATGTTTAATGCCGCCGATATAATTAGCGCGCATAAGTGATATGCCTGTTTCATTAATATAGGAAAGAGCGCCGGGATTATAGGCTATTGAATTAACATCGCCCTTAAAAGCTGAAAAGGCTCCGCCTAAAGCGGCAGGTCTCGCGCCAACGGGAATTTTTAAAAATGTGGCGGAAGCGCCTTCTGAATTTGAAGGAAGACATATAAGGAAGAATAATATAAAGGTGAATTTAATTATATGGGAGAATTTCTTTATGATGTAATTCACTGATGCCTAACCCCTAAAGTTTGAAAAATTTAAGTGAAATTGATGAAACTATCTAACTTATAATATTATTGTAGTAAAATAGATTTTCCCCGTAAAATCAAATAAAAATCAAATTATTTTTACTGCAAGTGAGAATAACCTTAGCGTATATTTTTTATACAAGCAATATCGAGCGTTCTTTGGCCCAATTCCTTATATAATGGATGGTATCGCCTTTTATAACTGAAATGGGACGGGTAAGCTGAATCTGCGTAACTATATGAACAGTATTTATTTGTTCACCCTTACTGCTCGCTCTGTAAAATGCCGATATAACGGCTTGTTCAATTTCAGCTCCGCTAAAGCCGATGGCGGCTTCCGCAAGAAGTTTTACATCAAAATCAGCAAGGTTCAGACCACGCTTTGAAATATGAATTTTAAAAATTTCTCTTTTCTCGTCAAGATTAGGCAAATCGGCGAAGAAGATTTCATCAAAACGCCCTTTTCTCAAGAGTTCGGCGGGAAGATTATCTATATCATTTGAAGTGGCGGCTATAAAGGTTTTATCTTTTCTTTCCTGCATCCAAGTGAGCAAAGTGCCGAGAATTCTTTTGGAAACTCCGCCATCCATATCGCCTGAAGAAGAAGCGAATATTTTTTCTATTTCATCAATCCATAAACATACGGGTGAAAGTTTTTCAATGGTTTTAAGGGCCTTGCGCAAATTCTCTTCCGTCTCGCCTATATATTTGGAATATAAACGGCTTAAGTCCAGTCTATAAAGAGGTATTTCCAATTCCCCCGCTATTACTTTAGCGGCAAGACTTTTACCGCAACCCTGAACGCCCAAAAGAAGCACGCCTTTAGGCGAGGGAAGATTTAAAGTGTTTTCGCCGAAAGCCGCTCTTCTATCAAAAATCCAGGTTTTTAAATTTTTAAAACCCGCGATATCGCTTCTATTACCGGAACCAAAATATTCAAGTATGCCGTCGGTATCAAATAAATTCTTTTTAAATTTGTCTATCTCAATTAAATCCTTGCTGTCGAATGCATTGTCTTTTAAAATACAGGTATTTATGATATTTCTTACTTGCTGAAAGGATAATCCTTTAAGCGATTTAACCATCTTTTTCAAAAGCTTGGGAGAAACATCAAATTTAATATCCATTGATGAATTTTTAAATTCATTGGCTATATTTATTACTTCAGTTTTAATTTCTTTTTCACTGGGATAACCTCCCAATATATCGGCTGAATAGGGTTTGAGAGAAGGAGGCAATTTATGATTCGCTCCGACAAGAATAAATGTGGTTTCGTTTTTTCTTATCTTATTTACCAAATCTTTAAAAAGTCTTAAAGCCACATTATCATTAAGGAATCTGGCAAAATCGCTTAATATAAAAATTGAAGGTTTTTTTTCATCTATGAGATCCGCAATAATTTTTAGCATTGTAACGGGCTCGGTGGTTTGATAAAAAGGATTTTCCTGCCTGCCCACCCTTAAACCTTCGGTTAATGACCATCTGTATAAATTAAAATTCAGATTTTTTGCCACTTGAAACAATTCTTCATTCACATGTTCTTCATCAATCGTTTCAACGCAGATAAGAGGGTATTTCGATTTAATAAGGAGGGCTATTTCGTTTTCAAAATCCATAGTTTTATTATACAAGAAATATATTCATGATAATCTATTTTACGGCGTGAATTTTATTTTTATACGTCTTAGCTTCCGGCCATGATAAAACTTCGCTTAATTTATCAGCC
>DAOWCC010000172.1 GCA_030639665.1 Elusimicrobiota bacterium
ATGGACCTATTATCCAAAAAACAAAAAAGAAAAAATAGATTTATCCGCTGTGAATGAACTTTTAAACAATGCGCTTAATGAATATAAAGCGGTATTAAGACTTTCGCCCGAACTCGGTGAAAGAGCTCTCGGTATTTTTTATTTGAGCTTAATAACCATCAATCCTAATTTTGCTCAAAATGCTCTCAATCATCTCAATAAAGCCGGAAACGATGAAAATACTCTGCTGGCTAAAGAATACGCCGGACAATTGATTGAAAGAGCGCAGGCCGAACAAACCCATCTTAAATTTCCAAAAGAATTTAGAGATATGTCCGATCAGATAAAAAGCGCTTATGATAAATTGCCTGAAAATTCCGAACTCAAACCTTTCGCCAAATTAATTATGAGCGAAAGAACATTTTCTGAAATTTTCGCTTATCTCACAAGAAAAAACGCGGCTAAAAACTCCACCTATGATATATGGTCAAATAAACTTGAAGAAAATAAAACTTTTGATTCAAGCAATCCGTATCTTTCACTGCTTCAAGCCTATCTCTCACAGAGAAAGGCAATGAATCTCGGTTTTAAAGCGACTCTTAGCGCTATAGGCGAATCCTTTTCACTTCAAGCGCAGGCAGTGTCGAATTTAAATATTTTTGATTTATCGGGAGAACGCCCAAGCAAAGAGAATTTTGACGCCTATGCTTTAAAGAAAGGCAAAAAATTAGCGAAACATTATAAAGGGTCATATGCGGGAAATGTAAATATTATGGTCAAACGCTATAAGGAAAAAGACCTGCTTAAAGCGGCGGAAATTTTAAACAACGCGGTTGAAAAAAATCCCGACTTGGCTCTGGCCCATTTCTATCTTGGACGGACATATGCGCTGCTATCTGTTTACTATTCTTCACAAGAAAAGCATATTGCCGAGAAAGCCACCATCAATAAATATAATAAATTGGCGCAAGATACCTTCACTCAATATGTCATTTTAAGCGAGAGCGAATAAATGAGAAAATCCGGTTTTCTTTTTCCAACAGTTATTTTCTTTGGGGTAACATATTTTATTTTTTCCCCATCAAATATATATGCGCGAAACTATACGGCGGAAGGTGATTACACCGGTGGAGGCGCTCATGAGCAATGTTTACGTCAGCTAAAATGTGACTATGGAGCATGGAACACGTTTGCCGAAAAAAATTACAATACATGTTTAAAAAAACTTAGATGGCAAAAAAACTCAAAAAACAAACCCTTTAGCAAAGATATGCAAAATTGCTGTTGGAGTTTATTTAGAAAAGGCTACACCCGAAAAGCATTAACCGATCAAATTCTTATGGAAAAATGTTATTACAAGGCCAAATCCAAAACAACTTCAAAAAAAACTCCCAGAAAAACATCTAAGAAATCTTCCAAAAGCGGCTCTCATGAACAATGTCTTAGGAAGCTATTTTGCGAATACGGCTCAATAAACTCTTCAGCAGAAAGATCTTATGAATCATGCCAGAGATCCGTTAAAGTTAAGCGAAGTGGAAACCTCCTGCAAAGTAAAGCTTTTCAAAACTGTTGTTACAATTTGCTCAATAAAGGATATTCCAGATATTCTTTTTCACCGGTTTTTGAAAAATGCGATTCTACTTTAAAAGGAAAATTCAACAGGACCTCAACTAAAAAAACCGCGCCCAGAAAATTAACCGAAAAAGAGAAAAAAGCGCAACATCAAAAATGGCTCTCAAGCCTTCAGCCAACAGCCGAAGAAGAACGAGCACGGCGAAAAAAGCGGGAACAAAAACGGCGGACTAAAAAGAAAGCTGAAAAAGCTAAAAAAAAGCGGGAAGAAAAACAATGGGCGGGACGCTCAACCGCAAATACTGAAAAAAGTCTCGGAGAAAGAGGCAATATTCAAACCTGCCTGTCACAATGGCGAAATGCAAGCCTTGAGTCTCCGTCATCAAGTTTTAACTCCGAAGAAGATTGCTTAAAGGCTTTGGAAGCGGCAATAAAAACCAAGGGAAGCGGTAATAACGGATTTAATGAACGGATTGAAACCTGTCTCAATAAACTTAAAGATATCGGCTATCCCCTTTCGGCAAAAATCAGAAATAATTATATAGCCTGTGAAAAGGAACTTGAAAACGCCCAAGCATTGGCATCTGACATGGATTTTTCCGAAACTCAAATAGATGAAGAAAAAGAAGCCCTTAAAAAATGCCTCGCGGCTTTCAAAGAGGAAAAAATTTCTCTGATGGCAAGAGACCTAATCACTCTTGAGGCTTGCGAGCGCAGACTTGCCAAGGGAAGAGAAAGAAATGAAAAAACAAGAAAATATCAAGAAACCAAGGCTGAAACGGAGCGTCTGCTTGATTTAATTGAAAAGGAAAGAGATATCCTTAGACGAATTGAGATTGCCGGACAAATTCCTTTGGAACCCTTCCGCTCGGATGAATTATCACGCTGGCAGGGAGAGCGGAATTCTATCCTAACATGTCTTGATGAATTCAAAAAACTTGGCATAGTGGTTCCGCCAAATTCCCAAAATCGCTTTACCGATTGTAAAAAGAACCTATGGAAAGAGCAAGAGAAAATTTTTAAGGCGCAACAGATTGAAATTGACAAACAACAAAAAGAAAGATGGTCCCAACAACTTCAAAACAGAATAGCTGAAAATAAGCGAAAAAAAATAGAAAAGGAAGAAAGAGAAAAAAACAAAGAAACCGAAGTCATTGAAACTGAAGATAAAGCAAAGAATACCGCTAAAAAGAAAACACATCCCAAGTCTACCGGAAAAGTCATTCCCGCTAATCCGCCGGGGATAACTTTCTCGGAATACACAATTCTCAATGCCGGCGATCCTTTAAAAAATGTAAAAATTCTCCACAATGTCAAACCGGAACTTGGGAAAGACATTAACGGCTATAAAATAGGCATAACATGGGAGTATGTTAATTTTTCGGATATAATAACAGCATTTAAAAGCATAACTAAAAGCAAAAGCGGCGTAAAAATGATGGTTTATTCAACTTCCGGCAAAAAAAGCCACTCCCGCGGAGCCCGGGAAATAGCCGGAATTCACTCCGTCTTTGTAAAAAAGCAAGGCCACGGAGCGCATGTCACTTCAGCGACAGTCTGGATAACAGACGCGCGCTTACCCAGAAAAAACAATTATATTTGGCTTAAGGTCACGGCAAACGCGGGAAAAGCTTTTCACAAAACCCAATGGATTTATGCCGGCAAAATAGTGAAATAATCGAGACTTTTACTTAAATCATCCATCTCTCTTCCTTTATACCAAACGGATTAACTTTCTTGTAAATCGCGAGAGCAAAAACTTATACATAATATCCTTGGCCGAAAACGAAAAAATTTGCCCGCCTGACAATTCCTGAACAAACGCGGCAATTGTTTCTCGGAGCTTTTTAGACTTTATGTTTTGGTCATTTGTATAGCTTCCAATTTTGTTAAGATATCGATATGGATTGGTATATTAATCTGGTTACGGCTCATCCCATACTAACCGCTATGGCGCAATTCGCCGTATTGGGAACACTCGGCGATATTATTTCCAAGTGGCTGGTCGCGCGCAGATTCTTTATGCCTTTCAACACTTCCACGACATTATTGAAAATGCTGGAATGGGCGCTGCTTGCCATATGTATCAAATACGCTTTTGTAGGCTTTAACGGATTCGTGGACATTCTGGCTGCGCACAATATGCTACCCGAACTCGGCAAAGTAGGAAGAGCTTTTTCAATATCAACAACTATGAACCTTCAATTCGGTCCTTTCCTTGTAATAGCCCACCGCCTGCTGGATAATGCTATCGCTCGAAAAAGCAATTGGGACGGATTGGATAAGGGCATGTTGTCCCTGCTCTGGTTCTGGATACCGGCTCACACCTTAACCTTTATCTTGCCAAAACCCTTCCAAATAGGCTTGGCCGCTTTGTGGTCTGTGGCGCTCGGTATTATTCTCGGTTTTTACAATAGAGGAAACTACTCCGCCGCGCAGTCATGAGGGCCGAAGTGAAGAGGAGTAAATAGCGTATAATTTTATTTCTCCCAATACCAAAATCCAACCTCAAGGGTTAGAAATGGAATATATCAAAAAAACTATTTGCAATGTCTTTTTTTAAGACGCTTTTCCACCCCTTCATAGCTAAAATTTTTATCAAAAACAGTGGCAAATGTTAACTTGTCCTCGATCATCAGCATTTCCATAACAAGCTTGCGCTCATAAAACTTTAGCCATGTATTGCTCTCGCTCTTATCGCATATTTCCTTAGGTTCAAAATATCCCGTCTCTCCCGCGATATATTCGCCATAAGCTTCATATTTCCATTTGGAGTTGGTTATATATTTCAAAAATTTATGACTCTGCCTTATAATATCTGTAGTCGCGGCGCAGGCCATAATAATATCCAGTTCTCTCTCACTTTTACTATCGCAATTTTTACAATTTGATTTTTTCTTTTCAAAATCGGCGGAAACTAAAAAAATATTGCCGTTTAACGGAGAAACATAAAAATAGTCTTCCCCTTTGAAAGCGGTTAAAAAAGAATATTGTCCCAAACTTTTAACAATATAAAAACGAAATTTAAAATCGGGATTAAAAAGTTCAGATTGAACTATCTTCTCATTAACCTTATTAATGGTATTATCAATATCACCTTTTAGCGGTTCATGGCTATAAACAGTCATATTATTGTATTCATAG
>DAOWCC010000134.1 GCA_030639665.1 Elusimicrobiota bacterium
AGCCATAGCCGACGGAACATTAAGTTCATTGGTAATGACAAGTTCAGTGGCGGTTAATTCAGTATACGATACTTCAATAGTGGCAATGACTTCTTCAAAATTAAGCGGAGCCTTGCCCGCTCTGGACGGTTCGGCTTTAACTGATATAACGGCGATAAATATAGCTGCAGGCACAGCGGGTATAAACATAAGCGGGAATGCGGCGACAGCCACCAATCTTGCCGGAGGCGCAGCCAATAGCGTTCCTTATCAAACAGGATCAAACACTACTATATTCGTGGCCGCTCCTGGCGCGAACTCCGTGTTGTTCGCAAACTCAGGAGCGCCAATATGGACTAACACGCCGACTATTACAGGCACCAACTTCACAGATATTCCTTGGACTGGGATAAGCAAAATAGGTTCGTCGCTGGCCAATTTAATTACAAGAAGCGCGGGAGATTTAAGTTCTGGCAATTTGCCTATAGCGCGAATGCCGGTAAGCGGCAGTTGGGCGTTGACAGGAAATTTGGGAATTAGCGGCGGCAATGTCGGCATCGGGTCGGCGAGTCCTCCAAAGCCTCTGCATGTTAAAGGCACGGATGAAGGAATATCAATATCTGATGATGATACGGCAAAAGGCGAAATTTATTGGGATACCGCAAATGGTATGCTAGTAATAAAAGTTCAATAATAAAAGAAAACAGCATCTCTTGTTCAGAATAATGGATTAATTATGAAAACTGTCAAAAAAAATATATTTTTGGTTTCCACGCTTTTTTTTCTTTTTATTCAATTTTCTTTTGCTTCATCTCCGCCTGCATCTGAAATAGGAGACTGGGTTTTGGAAAATTCCAATTATGCAATAGACGGAACAACCGTAACCGTGCATGGAAATGTTTATGTTAAAACAACCAGCACAATCACCATGGATACCGGCGGTAATTTAAAAATCGGAAGATTCTGGACAAAAAGAATACCCATAACAATATCAACCAGCGCGAGCCCGGATATTCCCGACAATTATCAAATTTGGGTTCCCACGACGGTGTTTAGCGAAGCGCAATGGAGCGATATAAAAGGGGGAACAGGCCAAGATGATTTAGACGATATAAGGTTTGTATCATCAATGAACGCGACGGGATATTGGGAAAGCTGTCCCTACTGGATAGACCCGAATACAACAACCCCGAGGGGATTTTGGGTAAAAATATCGTCTATAAACCATGCAAACTCAAATGTCTATATGTATTACGGCAAGGCTGATGCCGCAGCGGCAAGCAGCGGTTCCGAGACCTTTGAATTTTTTGACGATTTTGACGACGGAGATGTGAGCGACTGGACGATACAAAACATTGGCAATACGGTGGGTTCTTCTCTTTACGCCGATAACACCAATTCCATATCCGGCAATTATTCATTTAGAATCTATACTAAAGGCAATTGTTATTCATCCCCATACACCGGAGGCTGGACCAAGGCGAACAAAACCATTTTCTTCAATGCCGGAACCTATAATATTGTGATTAACGATAAGGAATATGGGAATTACTATGCCTATTGCGCCAGCAGCACGCGATATTCATACGCGAAGTTTTTTATAGACGATGTGGAAAAATATAGTGATCATTGCGTTCGTACCGGAGGCTGCGGCGCCATGTCCGCTGATTGGGATTATTCCACTAATGGCAGTTTTGATATTGCCGCGAGCGGAAACACGAAAGTGTCGCTTTCCGCAAGAACAAGCGATTGCACATGGGGTTACGCATGGTTTGATAATTTCGGCATAAGAAAATATACGCCTTTTGAACCGACAATTATCGCGGAAACGACGGAAGATACCCCGACGACGGGATATTATATTTTTGTTTTTCCGCAAGGACAAATTTATCAAAAGCAAGGTTCGGGAATTAACAAATAAAAAACAGGACTTCACAACTCGCTAAATCGCGAATATTGAAAGGATTTATATGAAAACAAAAAAGAAAACATATCACCTTTTTATTTTGTCAACCTGCTTATCCATTATTTGTCTAGTCATTGCCTCTTCTCATTCGCACGGAAAAAACCATGAAAACTCGCGAACGGAGGAATTAAAGGCTTCTCTGATAAATTTAATGGATAAAGTGCTTGAATCACCCGATGATAGAAAAACTTCGGAAAAAATAAATCAAACGGCGAAAATGCTGATAGAAGAAGAAAAAAAGGAAATCAACCGGCATAGGCTTTTACTGGTTAAAAAAATTTCCACGATAAAACGCGAAAAGAAAAAAATTGAAAAGTCCCGAAAGTCCGATATAAAAAAATGGCTTAAATTAAGCAAGAAAGTCAGACGCGGTTTTTCAGAAATGAATAAAATTGAAAACAATATCAATTTATATAAAAACTTCCTTTTAACGACTCCTCTTTATTCGGGAATGACTAAGCTTTTTGATGAAAAAAATTCCGAAATAAAAAAATATTTAAGATTGTATCTGAAAAAAAGTTATTCATTTTGGCTTCCAACAAAAGAAAAACTAGCCCCGAAAGATATTGCCACCGCTGTTTTCGCGCATAAATCAGCCAGTGATATTTCGGATATTCATACCAATAGTTCTTTTGTTCAAGAAACAATGAAGAACATGAGGGAACTCGATGAGATTGAAATTCTGATAAAAAACAGGCTGATAGATATGGATGAAATGCTTAATTTCTTTCTATATCGCAAATATTCCGCCTGCGCCGAAACGGCTCAAAAAATTCTTGAATACGATTACGGCAATATGGAAGCTTTTTTTTACAGGAAAAGAGCTCAATATCATTTAAACAAAGAAATGGAGTTTAAAAAATCAAATTTATTGGCGTCTCTCCCCGACGCGCCGGAAACAAAAATAGAAATTTTTAATGAAACTCCGAAAGTGGATAAAAAAATTAAAAAGCGAAAAATTTCAAAAAAACGACCAAAAATAACAAAAAAAAGAAATTTGGTTAAAAGGCCGGCAAAAAAAACAAAAACTAAAATAAGCGCCCCGACAAAAAATATCCCTAAAAAGGCGCGTATCAAAAAAAGAATATTTCCCGCTTCGCCAAAGCCGCCCGCGGCGAAAAGCAAAAAAAAGGATTTTTTGGAATCAGCCCCGACCGCGCATAAAAAAACCGCCCGCCCTAAAAAAGCCTCTGAAAATGATATTATAAAAAAAGCACAAGATTATTATGTTTTGGGAGTTAAGCATTACGCTCTGGGAAATATGGAAAAGGCGAAAGAATATTTTAAAAAATGCGTTAAAATAAATCCGAAGCACACGAAAGCTAAAAAAGCGATGGAAAGAATTCTGAAAGAACAGAAATAAACTTCGCTAGGAATCTGTCCGGCATATGGCTTTCCAACGCGGCAAATCGCGTATTTTTAAAGGTATGGATTAAAATGAGCATAAAATATAAATTAATACTTACTTTGAACGGATTTGTGACGGCCGTTTTATTAATTTTCAGTTTCCTTATATACACATCGGAAAAAGCGCTTTTATTAAAACAAGTGGAAACAAATTATCAAAACATCTCAAACTCTCTTTCTACCGTGGCGGAAGAAAGCATTTTAAGCGAAGATGACTTGATGCTTATAAGCTATACACTGGGGCTTAAAAAAAGCGTTCCCGAACTTGAATTCGCTTTGGTAAAAAACCAAGACATAATACTCGCTCATACCGACAAAAAACTTATACACACAAAATATAAAAAACCAATGCCGCATTCAAAAGATTTTTTTATTTATAAAACAAAAAAAGCCGCGGATAATAAAGAATATGATACGATAGCGGCTTTTTCAAAATCAAAGACGAAAAAAAATATATATCATTCCATGCATGGCCTATTTTTAAGATTGGCTAAAACGGCAATCGCGGTTCTGGCGTTTTCCAGTTTATCCGTTTTATGGCTTTCGCATATTTTCACAAAACCGATTAAAAATCTTCAAACGGCCTTCAAAGAGGTGGGAGGGGGAAATCTTGAATGCGCTTTGAACGATATTGAAAGAAAAGATGAAATTGGTTCTTTGAATCGCAGTTTTAATAAAATGACGCGAAGGCTAAAGGAACTGGATGAAATGAAAAAGGATTTTATTTCTTCCGTAACTCATGAATTAAAATCGCCTTTGGGAGCGATAGAATCTTATCTGAATCTTATGCTTTACGATATCAATAACTCAATCAAAAACAAGGTTCCATTTAATCTAAAACTTCCGAAATTCGCGGAAAACATAACTTTTATCAGGCAAAATTCAAATCGCCTCCTTAATTTCATTACGGCCCTGTTGGACACTTCAAAAATAGAAAAAGGCAAATTTGAAATAGTCAAAAAGAAAAAATCCATCCGGCCGATAATAAAAGATACCGTTCGCCTTTTCGCGGAAAAAGCGAAAGTATTGAATGTAAATCTTTCGGAACAAACAGATAGAAATATCCGTGAAATTTACATGGATGAAGAAAGAATAAGGCAAGTATTGATAAACCTGGTTTCCAACGCCCTCAAATACACCCCTGAAGAAGGACGCGTGACTATAAGCGCAAAAATTGTTTCAGACGATTTTGTTGAAATAAGCGTTCGCGATACGGGAGTCGGAATAACGCAGGAATACTTGAAAACAATATTTGATAAATTTTCGCAGGGAAAAAACAAATGGATTTCTCCCGCCGCGGGTAAAGGAACGGGACTTGGACTTTATATCGCCAAAACGATTATTGAAGCTCACAACGGTTTTATGTATGCTGAAAGCGAAGAAGAAAAAGGATCGCGCTTTGCTTTCAAATTGCCCTTAGCCTAAAATTGTGTGTAAATATTGAAAACAAAACGGAGAATCTGATGAAAAGAATTTTATTGGTTGAAGATGAAGAATCATATGTGAACATAATGACTCAAATTCTGGAATCCGCTAATTACAAAGTATTGGTTTCAAACACTGTAAAAAACGCGTTGAATATAGCTGAAGCCACCCATCTGAATTTAATGATAGTTGATTGGAATCTTCCGGACAAAAGCGGAATTGAATTTGTAAAGACAATACGCGAAAATAAAAAATTTGACAATACAAGGATAGTAATGAATACAATCAGAGATTCGGATACCAATCAAATTGAAGCGTATAATTGCAAAGTTGATTTCTACTTTACCAAACCGATTCAACCGGAAATTTTTCTAAGAAAAATACAAACCTTGATAGGCATCTGATATCGCGTTTTCCACCATAACAATCGCAGCCATAGACAAAATACCATATGGCTTTACATAGCCTGTTTATAGTGACTATTCTAATATACCATTAACCCCATAAACCCCCATTGCATTTCTAAATAGAATCCAGCAAATATTCATATGGGCCATAAGGCCTATATTAACCTAGGCCCTAAGACCCATATGAATATAGGTCTTATAGTCATTGACGCATATCAATCAATCCAGTATAACATAGTGTAACCATTTAACCCTCAGGAGGAGTTATGAAAAAGTTAGTCACAATCTTAATCTTATCAACCCTTATAATCCCTTTTATCCGATTTAACGCGAACGCCGATGAATTTGACATGAATACCGGCGTGAAAGTTATTTATGGAGATGATGACAGACTCGATTATAATAAGATGTCCGATTCCATGAAAACATTGGCGGACTCCGTAGTTTCACTTTGGAAATCAATGGATGTATCGCTTGAAGGAGATTCCTATAGGCTTTATACCTCAAATTTCGGCCGCGCCGTAAATCTTTGTCCCGAAGAAAGATTTAGAGAACAAAAGATAGGAGCTTTTTGCTCGGGCTCTCTTGTTGGTGAAGACCTCATAATGACGGCGGGCCATTGCATAACCGATGAAGACAAATGTAAAGACACTAAATTTGTATTCGGCTTTGCCGTAAAAGACGCTGAAAAAGGCGCGTCTGACAGAATAAGCCAGGAAGAAGTATATTCTTGCAAAAACATAGTAACGCGTTTTCTCGGTGATGAACTGGACGAAGGAGACGCAAGCAACCTTGGCGCGGACTATGCCCTTATCAAACTTGATAGACCCGTAAAGGGACATACTCCTCTTGCTGTTAATAGAGGCGAGACTCCCACGCAGGGAACTGATATCTTTGTAATAGGTCATCCTGTAGGTCTGCCTGTTAAACTTGCCGGCGGAGCGAATGTAAGAGAGTCCGATAAGGACAAAGGTTTTTTTGAAGCCAATCTTGATACATACGGCGGAAACTCGGGAAGCGCGGTTTTTAACGCTGAAACCCACCTTATAGAAGGCATTTTGGTGAGAGGAGAAACAGATTTTATTGTAACAGCTGAAGGCTGCAGAATTTCCAATGTAATTCCAAACACCGAAGGCAGAGGTGAAGATGTCACTAAAGTTTCAGTCCTTTCATCTTTTATACCTAAACTTTTTAAGAACATGGCAATGGCTGAAGAAAACATGCTGGTAAGCATTAACCCTTTGGATGGAATGGATGATTTTGGAATTTCCATGCCGGTATTTGAATAACAATCGATAAAGAATTAAACGCCGCCCCGTTCCGCTATAAACGGAACGGGGTTTTTTAATTGCATCTTCAGCGTTTTCTAATACAGCAATGAGCCTGAAATAGGTTGTTATGTTGTAAGCGATTTTCTTTGAATCACTTCTCCTTTTTTCAGTAATTTTAAGTCATTTTTATCCATAATTGAATTAAACAACTTTCTCTTTGCCTTTTGC
>DAOWCC010000268.1 GCA_030639665.1 Elusimicrobiota bacterium
AAATCTTTATCCGTTTTTAATTCTATTTTGATTTCTTCAAAATCGCCTATCATCTTAAATGCCCAGGGAAGGAAAGAATCCAGGCTCAGGGCTTCAGGCTTAAGGCCTATAATGTCGCATAGCTCGTCTTTAAGATTATCATAGAGCAAAGCCGCCAAATCCAGGGAAGAGGCCACAGGGCGATTAACACCTGAGCCGGTAGACACGAAATCCACAAAATCATCCATGGAGAATATCTTGGGTGAAGCATGGGCGCCCGTTTTTTCAGCCAATAATTTTCTGAGAAAATGAGCGGGCCTTTTGCCGGGAAAAACGACAATATTATTCTCAAGCGTTTTGGCCGATATTAAAGTATCGGCTACGCGCGAAACAATGCTTTCTTCAGGTTTTATTAGTGTAATCATTTTTTTATTTTCTTAGAATTGCTTCCTAATTCAGTTTCTATCTCTTTAATTGTCGGCAAACTTGATTTTAATTTTTTCGGCAAAGAGTGAGTTAATTTATACTCCGAAACGCCAATGGGTTTTTTTATATCGCTCAAAGCGTATTCGGCAACAATTTTATTCTTTCGTTTACATACCAAAATTCCGATTGTCGGAGCATCTTGATTAGAACGCATTTGCTTATCCACGGCGGTTAAGTAAAAATTAAGTTTCCCCGCGTGTTCCGGCTCAAAATCAATTGTTTTTAATTCCACCACCACATAACAGTGAAGTTTTGTGTGATAGAAAAGTAAGTCTATAAAAAAATCTCGTCCGCCGACTTGAAGCGGCATCTGTCTGCCAAGATAAGCGAATCCGGTTCCAAGCTCTATAAGGAATTGTGTGACATGGTCAATCAAGGCATTTTCAATATCTCGCTCCTTGTATTTGCCAGTCATGCCAAGGAAATCAAAAATGTACGGGTCCTTAAGCGTTTGCTCGGCAAGTTCTGATTGCGGTTTGGGCAAAGTTAAGGCAAAATTATTAATCGCTTTTCCTTCGCGTTTATAAAGGCCGCTTTCAATTTGATGAACAAGGACGCTTCGGCTCCAATTGTGTTTAGCGGCGTTTTGAGCGTAATACAAAGCCTCTTTGATATTTTTACATTTTGAAATTATGGCTATATTATGGCCCCAAGGAATTTGGGTTATTTGTGCAACAGCCTGTTGCACAAATTGTCCAACAGGCTGTTGGACAATTGCCTCGTTTTTAGTGTAAAACAGATGCCATTTTTGAATATACATCAAATTGCTGCGAGAAAAACCTTTCATATTCGGGAATTCCGACATTAAATCTTTGCTTAATCGGTCAATTAAACCGGTTCCCCATTTGGCTTTTGTTTGCTTGGCTACAATCTCGGCGCCAAGTTCCCAATAAAATTTAAGAAGTTCCGTATTAACTTTTACAGCCGCTTTAAGCTGAACATTGCGGACTTTATATTTTATATCCGTAAGCCATTTTTTATAATCTTTATTATAAGTTAAACTTTTTTTCATACTATTTATCTCCGCTTTCGAGCTTCTTTACAAATCTTCCTCATTCTCGCTTTACAAAAGGCGAATGGTAAATCCCGCCATACATCTCCGGCGGGCAGGCAGCCCGCTACAGTTTTCCGTTTGTAGCTGCAGCGCCTTGCGCTGCTTTATTAGCGGCATAAGATGCCGCGACTACATTCTCTTCCAGCAAAGTGCTTGTCCGCCGGTTGTTTTTGGCGGAAACTTTGCGGCTACATTAGCGGGATAGCAATCCCGCAGCTACCAGGCGAATGGTAATTCCCGCCA
>DAOWCC010000235.1 GCA_030639665.1 Elusimicrobiota bacterium
CATAAAAGCCCGTTCAATCTTCATTAAACCGGCTTTTTTAGATTTTTTCGCTTCCGACAATATAAATTTTAAAAACAGCGAATGAAAATTTTCCAAAAAGGCTTTCTTTTTTGCCGCGCGCGATATTTCTTCCTCAATAGCGCGAAAAAAAGAATATCTTATGAAAAGCCCTTTTTTTGAAATTTCAGAAAGAACCTTTGATTTAAGAGCGCAAGCGCCGAAAATCTCATTAACCCTTTTATCGGAAAAATCCGAAAAATGAAAATTGTAATTCTCTTCATTTTCAAATTTCAAAAGAATATCATCCGTGAAAGGAAAAGCGCACGCGGAAGAAACCTGCGCTATGTAAATAATCCCGCCCGAAACGACAAATTCAACTGAAAGGATTTTTTTTGGAAAGATTTTGGACATCCCGGCCATTCGTCCCTTCAAAATCCTTAAATAATCCCCCCAGCTTTTATCCGCCGCGAAATCATCAAAATAGGACGCGCCGTTTTTTTCCATAAAGATAAATTTTTCGCGGCCCTGAGAAAACCCGCCCGGGCAAAATTCAGCCAAAAACTCTCCGCTCTTGGCGTTAAGAACAGCCACGCCGCTTAAATCCGGTTTTATAAATCTCTGAATAATCAGGGCCATACCAGTTTTTTTATAATCAATCAGTTTCCGATAAGCCAATGCCCGCTCTGAAAACTGCGAAGCCCATACTTTTTTTATATTTTTTTCAAGGCTTTTTCCGCTTTTTGAGACATATGAGGAAAAAACGCCGGCATGGCTTTTTTCAGGCAAATTTTCACCGATGAAAGAGGATCGGACTATATATTCTTTTATGTTTTTTGATTTTAAAAAAACTAAAATTTCTTTAAGATCTTGGCAATCCAGCTTCCATGCCATTATTTTTTTTTCAATATAAGCCGAATCCGCTTTAATCAAAGAGTTTTTTTTTATACGGCAGAAAAGCTCTTTGTCTTTTTTTAAATACTTTTCAAAAACCTCAGTTCCCATTAAATGAAATTCAGGCGTGAAAGCTGATTTTTTTATTTTTAAGAGATTAGCGCCTTTGCCGCCGAATTTATTTTTTTCAGCCATAATATTTACACTTTGCAAATTAGTCCGCCTATGTATTTAATCCGTTAAAAGTTTTTCACCAATCTGTCTGTTCCTTTAGGGGTCTTGAAGTCCTGCTTAATAAAATAGGCGTTATTTACCGCCAGCGTAAAAGCGTCAGTTTCAGGAACTTTCAGTTTTAGAATTTTTCCAGAACACTTATAGCCGCAATCAAGCGTTGTTTTTCCGATAAACGGACAAGCCCTGTTCATGGCGACAAACTTCAGAGGATGTTGCAGGCTTATGAAAAAGTTCCGCTTTAAAGGAAAATTGCCAATCATATACGGTTCATCCGTCTCTATTCCGCTTATTTTATTTTCTTTCATGAATTTTGACAAACTTTTATCGTTCATTCGCATGAATTCTATGGAAAGCGGCCTGGCTATAACTTTTACGGCGCGCGGATAATATTTATTCAGATATAAAAGCAATCCGAAGTCATTTATCATAATTTCAATATTTTTAAAATTCTCAAGAATATCTGAAACACTCTCTTGGACACGGACTAATCTTTCCATTACCATAAACGAAGTCTGCACAGCGACCTTTTTCGCGCCAAGATCGAAAAGGCGTTTAATATCTTTTTTCGCGGTCATTATATTTTGGCAAAATTCACTGCCGGTATAAATAATATCGTATTTCTTGAGCAGGTTTTCATCCGCCTTCTTTATCGCGATTTTATCAAGAACGATGGCTTTTTCCATTATCTTTTGTTCCATTTTTTCAGAATTTTGTTTACCTTGTCATTATATTTTAAGGCTTCTCTGATAAAAACTTTCTTTCCAACGCCCGATTCCAAAAGTTTATTAATCATCATTCCTTGCGCGAACACCAATTTCGCGTAATCTTTTGTCGGATGCCGCCCTATTTTAAGGATTGGAACGCCAAGCTTATAAAAATCATATAAATTTGAAAAATGCTCTTTATTGGATGGGCGCGCCATCATAAACTTGCCGCCGGAGCCTAAAGAAAACTCCGACCTGCAAATACATTTTCCGTTAAATTGTTTCAGATAGCAAAAGCCGTTGAAAACCACGCAATATTCCCGCGCGCCGAGAAAAACTTCCGTTTCAATTTGAAATTTATTTTTAACAAGGCCTTTTGCCTCACGGGGTAAAAGCTGTTCCGGCAAAGCCAGGCGCGTTACTCCCAGATTTTTATAGAATTCAAGACATTTTTCATTAAAACACAAAGAAAGACTGCTCAATATATAATCGGTTTTTACGCCGAGAGCCTTAAGGCGCTCAAGCATGGTAATATCCCTGATTATAATTCCGTCTATATTGTTTTTTACCAACCTTCTGATTGTCAATATCGTGTCATCAAAAGTTGTCGATTGTATTACATTGGCGGCAAGCAAAAATTTCTTTCCGTTTTTGTGGGAAATTTTTATGGCGCGCGTAATTTCTTCTTCAGTTTCAATGTTTTCGCCGCCATACAAATGCCCCGGAACATTTTTAAGCCCGCCATAAAATTCATGGGCTCCTTTTTCAAGAAAACACCAAAATTCTTCCTCGGTTCCA
>DAOWCC010000059.1 GCA_030639665.1 Elusimicrobiota bacterium
AGGAAAAGGAGCTCAAAAATCTCTCGAAAAGCAAATGTCTTCTTTGGGAACTAATCTTTTAATTGTCCGCCCGGGCCGCAGTCATCGCGGCGGCGCTTCAACCGGCGCCGTGAGCAGATTGGATAAGGCAGATGCTAAGGCTATACTGAAAGAAGTTCCCCATATTACCAATTTTGATTTAAATGTTAAGGGAAGCGCTCAGGTGGTTTATGGCTCTAAAAATCATCAGACTACTGTTTTGGGCGCGACCGGAAAATACGCCAAAATGCGTTCCGCCAATCCCGTTTATGGAAGATTTTTTACCGCTGATGAAAATAATAGTCTGAAAAAAGTCGCGGTTATAGGCCAAATAGTGGCCGATGAACTTTTTGGTGATGAAAATCCATTGGGAAAGATAGTCAAGATTAAGAGGAAAAACTTTAGCATTATAGGAGTTTTGCCTTTAAAGGGGTCCAGCGGCTGGCAGAATTATGATGATATGGTTATAATTCCGGTCAATACTTCCATGAGGATTATTTTTGGCAAAAAGTATGTGAATTCAATCTGGATTGAAGTTTCCGATATTAAATTTATGCCCGAAGTGGAACAGGGTATTTTGGATTTAATTAGAAAGCGCGACCGTATTCCCGACTTTAAAGAAGATAGTATCAGGGTAAGGAATTTGGAGGAAATACAGTCCATGTTATCCGGCATGACAAAAACATTTTCTTTATTGCTTGGCATTATAGCCGGGATTTCTCTTATCGTGGGCGGCATAGGCATCATGAATATAATGCTTGTCAGCGTAAGCGAGAGAACAAATGAAATAGGATTAAGAAAAGCCATAGGCGCCACGCGTTTTGCCATACTTACGCAATTTCTTATAGAAGCGGTTCTAATATCGGTTATAGGCGGTTTATTGGGAATATTGTTTGGCGCGGGAGCTTCCGCCATTCTTTCAAAGGTTTCGGGCTGGGCGGTCTATGTTTCCCCCTCGTCTGTAATTCTCGCTTTCACTTTTTCAGCCGGAATAGGCATAATTTTCGGTTTTTGGCCCGCCAGAAAAGCATCTCTTTTATCCCCCATAGACGCCTTAAGATATGAATAAATGCTAAAACTTGGCATTAATTTAAAAGCTTAAGGTTTTAACGGTATAGTTGTTGATGATGGCTGTTAACACTTGGCTTCTTATCCGAGAATCCGGGGTATAAATTTTTTGATATTTGTTCGTAACTACGATATAATAACATTGTATGTGGCACAGTTTGTGCCGTAAACCTAATTTTTTTTGTTATTAAACAATCTGGTGGAATTTTACTCATGATCACTTGGAAAATAGAGTAAATTCTAAATAGATGGAGCGGAGTCATGTTTTATCCTTCATATCAACAACTGGAAAAGATTTTTAAACCGGGGCATGGTTATTTGCCATTTGGGTTTAAGAAAAAAATAAATTCTTTTGATCCTATTGCTTTGTATAGCAAAGTTAAGGAAAAAGAGTCTTATCATTTTATTTTTGAAAGTGGGAAAATAGGGAGATACACTTATATAGGTGGTGACCCTTTATTTGTTATACGCGGCAAAGACGGGAAAACAGTGAAATACAACCGCAAAGAAAAAAAAGAGGAATATAATGGAAATCCTATAGAAATTTTAAAACAATTTATGAAAGATTTTTCCTCACCTCGGATTGAGGGTTTACCAAAGTTTAACGGAGGAGCTATAGGATATTTGAGTTATGATATGGCAAAGTATTTTGAAGAGCTGCCTAATATAGCTGTAGATGATTTAAAGACACCTGATCTCTATTTTATGGTTGTGGATAAGGTTTGGATATATGATCATCAAGAACAGGAATTGATTTATATTGAATATGTTCAGGTTGAAAAGAATGAATCCTTAAAAGAGGTATACGACAGACAAACAAAGCAAATTAAACAAAAATGGGACAAGTGGATTGGCGGGAGTGAAGAAAAATATGAAGTGGAAATATCATCCGCAAATGCGGATCGCTCAATGATAGAAACATCTTTTTCAAGAGAAGACTTTATGAAAGCGGTATTAAAAGTTCAAAAATATATATCTCAAGGAGATGTATTTCAAGTCAATATATCCGTTAGACAGTCTAAGGCCTTAAAAACAGATGGATTTAATATCTATCAACATTTGCGAATAATCAATCCTTCTCCATATATGGGTTATATTCATTTTCAGGATATGCAATTGGTTTGCGGATCTCCTGAATTACTGATAGCAACAGAGAATGAGTATATTCAAGCTCGCCCTATTGCAGGGACAAGACCGAGAGGAAAGAATGAAGAAGAAGACGAAAATTTAGTCAAAGATCTATTGCAAAATGAAAAAGAAATGGCTGAGCATATAATGCTTGTTGATTTGGCAAGAAATGATTTGGGACGAGTTTGTAAATATGGAACTGTTAATGTTAATGAGCTTATGGCGGTGGAAAAATACTCCCATGTAATGCATATAGTTTCAAATGTCATAGGACAAGTAAAGGATAAAAAGGATGTCTATGATTGTATCAATGCCACTTTTCCGGGAGGAACCATCACAGGCGCGCCAAAAATAAGAACTATGGAAATTATTGAAGAATTGGAACCTGTTAAGAGAGGGACATATACAGGTTCGATGGGATGGATAGGGTTTAATGGCGATTTGGAGCTTAATATATTAATTCGAACCTTACTTATACAAGATGGTAAAGGTTATATTCAAGCGGGCGCCGGAATTGTTATTGATTCAATACCGGAAAAAGAATATATGGAATCGTTAAATAAAGCCGAAGCATTATGGAGAGCTGTCGAAAGCAGTGAAAAAGAATTAACAAAGGAAAAAAGATGTGATTTTATTCATAGATAATTATGATTCCTTTACCTATAACTTGGTTCAATATTTTGGAGAAATTGGACAGGAAATAGAAGTGTTTCGAAATGATAAAATAACACTGTTTGATATTGAAAGGAAAAATCCTGACTATATTGTGATATCTCCCGGACCATGTACGCCTTCAAAAGCCGGGATTAGTTTAGAAGTGATACGCTATTTTTCCGGAAAAATACCTCTATTAGGCATATGTCTGGGGCATCAGGCGATGGCACAGGCTTTCGGAGGAAAATTAAAGCAAGCTGAAATATTGATGCATGGCAAAACATCTGACATATACCATAGCGGCGGAACGATTTTTAATAATATTCCAAGTCCATATAAAGCAATACGATATCATTCTATAGTTGCCGACAAGAAAAGTTTTCCTTCAAGTCTGGAAGTTACCGCGCAAACTAAAGACGGTGAAATTATGGCTTTAAGGCATAAAAAATATGCGGTGGAAGGAGTTCAATTTCATCCTGAAGCGATATTAACGGAATACGGGAAAGAATTACTAAAGAACTTTATTAATCATTATGCAAGGAAATAAAATGAAACTAATGCTTAATGGCGAGCTTTTAGAAGAAGATAAACTAAAAATCTCAGTTAACGATCATGGATTGCTATATGGTGTGGGATTATTTGAAACATTTAGAGTATATAATGGAACTCCTTTTTTATTCAAAGAACATATGAAAAGATTACAAGAAGGAATTGATTTTCTTGGGATAAACTTAAAGATTGAAAAGAAACAAATGTTGTCACAGCTTAATCGTTTGCTTGAAATAAACCAAATAAACAATGCTTATATAAGACTAACAGTTACGGGAGGTAAGGCTCCATTAGGATTGCCAAGCGGAAAATATGATCATCCTTCCGTTTTGTGGCACATAAAATCAATAGAGCCATTTCAAGAAGAAGCGCCGGAAGGAAAAAGCGCGGTTTTTTTAAAAACCAAAAGAAATACCTCTGAGACAAATACTAGATTGAAATCCTTAAACTTTTTAAATAATGTTCTTGCAAAACAGGAGATTATGCATTTGAAAAAAACTGAAGGGATTTTTTTATCGCAAAAAGGAAATATAGCGGAAGGAATTGTAAGCAATATCTTTTTTGTTAAACAAGAAAAAGTATACACACCTTCATTAGACACGGGAATATTAAATGGGATAACCAGACAGCATGTGCTATTGCTATGCAAACAAAATGATATACCTATTGAAGAAGGACTTTATTTGCCGACGGATTTGATTGACGCTGATGAAATTTTTTTTACAAACTCAATTCAAGAAATTACCCCTATCCGTAATTTGGACGGCAGGAAACTTGATTATCGGATTGATGGAATTACCAATACACTTATAAGTTTGTACAAAAAATCAATAAAGGAAGTGATAAAAAAGAATCATAATGTTCATATCCTTCATATTGATAATAAAGAAAAAGCATCAAAATGTGAAGGGATTTCTTTGCCTATGGGAAAACAAACCTTGGTTATGGGCATCTTAAATGTAACTCCGGATTCTTTTTCAGATGGAGGAAGCTTTAACAGTATTGCAAAAGCTATTGAGCGCGCAAAAAAGTTAGTTGAATGCGGAGCCGATATTATAGATATTGGCGGAGAATCTACTCGACCGGGACACCAATCCGTTTCATTAAATGAAGAACTTAAAAGAGTAATACCCCTAATAGAAAAGTTATCTCAGAAAATAAAAGTTCCTATTTCTATTGACACCTACAAAGCTGAAGTTGCAAGAAAGGCGATTGAAGCGGGAGCGCATATTATAAACGATGTTTGGGGATTTAAAAGGGATCACAATATGGCGGGTGTTGCCGCTGAATTAAATGTGCCTGTTGTATTAATGCATAATAGGACTAATACAAGCTATAAGTCATTGATGGGGGACATAATAGCCGATCTTAGAGAGAGTGTTGATATAGCTTTAAAGGCGGGAGTAAAGCCCGGCAAAATCATACTTGATCCGGGGATTGGATTTGCAAAAGACCTGCAAGATAATTTAACAGTAATGAATCGGTTGGAGGAAATAGTAGCCTTAGGCTATCCGGTGCTGCTTGGAACTTCAAGAAAATCCATGATAGGTTCAACGCTGGACTTGCCGGTTACCGAAAGAGTTGAGGGAACTTCCGCAACAGTTGCTTTAGGGATATCCAAAGGCTGTAAAATAATCAGAGTTCATGATGTTAAAGAAATCAAAAGAGTATGCAAAATGATGGATGCTATGATGCATCCTGAGTTAATAAGGGATTAATACTGATAAGCTTATGGCGGAGTTTAAAGTTTAAGTAAGGATATAACAACTTTTTTTAAATCAGAGATTTTATATGCTAAAATCTGATATTGATTTAAAAGCTTAAGATATTGACGGTGTAGTTGTCCATAGTATGGCTGTTAAGCGCTTGGCTTCTTTGAAACGGAGGATGTATGATAAATATTTATGTTAAATGTCCGCATTGCGGAAAATCCATGATGTCCGCTAAGAAAAAAATGGGCGGCAAAACAGCTATAGAAGTAAAAGTTACTTACGCGGGCAAGAACGCCCCTCTTTATTTAAGTTCCGTTTACGGCACATATGATATTGAGTTGGATCTCAATATTCCTTTAGGCAAAGTGGCGGGCTTTCGCTGTCCTCATTGCAAAGTGGATCTTAAGAGCACGAGAAAGTGCGATATATGTTCGGCGCAAATGGTCGCTTTTGACCTTAAGGGAGGCGGACAGGTTCAGATATGTTCCAGAAGAGGCTGTAAAAAGCATATATTGGAATTTCAAGATCCCAAATCTGAATTGCAGGCTTTTTATAAGTCATATCTCAAAACCTTTAAATAGACTTTTTTTAAGTTTTTTAATTTATGCCAGAGCATTTATTAAAGACATATTCTTATTGCCATGGAAGAACAGGATAAAAAAAGCGGAATTCCCCAAAAAATATTTATATTTTTGCTTTTCATAATATGCGGAGCTATGGTGTTTTTTTTCGCTAATAAATATCGTGATACCAGTCCCCAATTATCATCAGAGCAAGAAATTAACGCGGCCCTCTATCCCGATGACGGAGAACCTTCCGCTATTGCCGTTCAAACGGATTATAAATATGATTCCAAACTCAAAATCACAGGCTCGGACGGATTTAAAAGAAATATTACCGAGTCCCTACGGCTCATTTGGCTTTATGACAAGCCCGCTTTCAAATTCATAAGAAATAATATTTTCGAAATAAGAAGCGCGAATTCCACCGATTTTGTTTTTGAAAATAGAATTCCCGTTATTCTTATTTCAGACGCGAACGCTTACAAATCATCAACATGGTGCGCGGGGATTATGGCTCATCACGCGTTTCACGCTTATGCCAGGATGCTTAAAAACCGCGGTAAAAAAACCGGTGTTATTCCGCCGTTGCCCGGCGCCAAAGTGAAAAAGGCAAAAAAAGTTTATCCAAATCCTTTGGGCGTAAATTATACCAATCTCAATACCATAATCGCGGTTGAAGATAAGTGTTCCGATTTTCAAATACGCGTTTTGAAAAAAATTGGCGCGCCAAAATCTGAAATAAACTATATAAGAAACCGGGATCCCAGAGATTTTTCCATAAGCCATGACGGCGCTTATTCGGTCAATCCATAAATAGAAGCGTTAGTAGCGTTGAGCGTTAGTAGTGTGAAGCGTTAAACGCCAGAAACGCCAGTAACACAATTAACGCCAGAAACGCAATAAATGATAATAAAACCAATTAAAATCGGCGGGCTTAAGCTTAAAAATAATCTTTTTTTAAGTCCCATGGCCGGCATTACAAATAGCGCTTTCAGAATTTTTTGCCTTGAAGGCGGCGCGGGACTTGTCGCCAGTGAAATGGTCTCTGCTTCAAGTTTAAAGTATGCAAGCAAAAAATCATTTGAAATGCTTAAGGTTTTGCCGAGTGAACATCCCATTGCCGTTCAAATATTCGGCTCCGATCCTGAAATTATGGCGAATGCCGCCGTTCATGCCGAGGCCTGCGGCGCGGATATAGTGGATATAAACGCGAGCTGTCCGGTTAAAAAAATTCTTCGCTCAGGATCCGGTTCAATGTTGATGAAAAATCCCCGTTTAATGGCGGATATAATAACGGCGATAAAAAAGAAAATTAAAGTTCCCTTAACTATAAAATTTCGAGTCGGGTTTACGGATAAAGAAAATTTGAGCGTTGAGCTTGCCCATATAGCTGAAGAATCGGGAGCGGACGCGATAGCCGTTCATGGAAGGCCCGTTTCAAGAATGCATAATGGAGAAATTGATTTGGAATTTTTACATAAAACAGCCTCGCGGGTTAAGGTGCCTGTCATAGGAAATGGGGGCATAGTTTCCGCGAAAACGGCGAAAGAGATGCTGGAGGCGGGTTGCGATGCCGTATCAATCGGCAGGGCCGCCGTGGGAAATCCCCGAATTTTTTCCGAAATAATAGCCGAACTAAACGGCAAGGCGCCCGAATATACCGGAGATTTGGATAAGGTAAAAATGCTCAATAGATTTATAATTTTAAATAGCGAACTTTACGGTGAAATTTACGGCGTTATAAGAGCGCGAAAACTTGTCGGCTATTGGTTAAAGGGGCTTAAAGGCGGCGCTGAACTTAGAAAACGCTTTATGTTTGCTAAAAACCTTAATGAGGCGAAGACTCTTTTGCTACAATATATAGAGAAAGGCATATTATGATAGAAACCAAGACTACTACAACTCCACTTATGCAGCAATATAATTCTCTTAAGGCGGATTATCCTCACGCGATTTTATTTTTTCGTTTGGGAGATTTTTATGAGATGTTTGATGATGACGCGCGCAAGGCAAGTTCCGTTCTTGGGATTATTTTAACCGCCAGACAAAGCGTGCCTATGTGCGGCTTTCCTCATCATTCCTCACCGGCTCATATTTCAAAGCTTCTGTCCGCCGGTCATAAAGTGGCTATTTGCGAGCAAGTGGCAAACTCTTGTGAAGGCGACGGAAAAACATCAAAACTTTTTAAAAGAGAAGTTGTTCGGCTTATAACGCCGGGAACCATTATTGAAAATGAATTGTTGGAGAGTAAAAACTCAAATTATCTTCTTGCTATCAGTATTGATATAGTCGGTTGGGGGCTTGCTTACACGGACGCTTCAACAGGAGAGTTTTATTCAACTCAAAATGTGAATGACCCCAATCTTTATCAGCTTGCCTCGCTCATAAGCAGGATAGCTCCCGTTGAAATAATCAGCGATACGAAGACAAAAGAAAAATTATTGAAACGCAATATTGTTTCACCCAAAACCATTCTCACTCAAAGTCAAAAAACCGCTCAAACGGAAAATTACAAATGGAGTGAGGGCGCCATATGGCGTAATAATAGAATAGCTCTTAAAGCGGCTTTAACCATAATAGACTATATCAAAGAAACCCAGCCCGGACAGAAAAACACTTTTGAACCTGTTTTTTTTGATCCCTCCATTAAACTTCAGCTTGATGACGCGGCCATTAAAACCCTTGAATTGGTTTCAAATGACTATGATGATGAAAAGAACACTCTTTGGGGCGTTTTGGATAATGCCAAAACTTCCATGGGCTCCCGCCAGCTTAGAAGATGGATACTTGAGCCTTTATCCGATTTAAGAGATATATTAAACAGACAGAATTTTGTTTCTTTCTTATCGGATAGAACCGAAGAAAGAGAGGGGCTTGCGGAAATACTCGCTCAAATCCCCGATATAGAAAGGATACTCGGAAGAGTTATAAATTTAAGCGCTACTCCCAGAGATTCGGCGGCGATAAGAAAAGCTCTTAATCAATTGCCGAGATTGAAAATTTTATTAAGTTCGGCTCAGTTTTTTGATTCCGCTCCCGAGATAGCGGCGCGCGTGGATTCAGTATCTCAAACGCTTCAAGAATTGAGGGAATTATTACATAAAGCGGTTTCAGATAATCCTCCCGTAAAATTATCCGACGGCGGAGTTATTAAAGCTCAATATAATGAAGAGCTTGATGAGCTTAGGGCCGTGCGTAAAAACAGCCAAACCGTTTTGATGAAATTGGAAGAAAAAGAAAGAGAAAAAACCAAGATACCGTCGCTTAAAGTGGGTTATAATTCCGTATTCGGTTATTATATTGAAGTTACAAAAACCCATTTGCCCAAAATCCCGCATTACTATACCAGAAAACAAACGCTTGTGAGCGCGGAAAGGTTTATAATTCCCGAGCTTAAAGAGATTGAATCCAAGATACTTGGAGCCGAGGAAAGAATACATAAATTGGAAGTTTATTTATTCGGCAATATTCGCCAAGAGCTTTTAAACAAGACAAAAGAGTTAAGGCTTTTATCCATGTGCCTTTGTGAATTGGACGCTTTTTATGCCTTAAGCTTAAGCGCCCTTAAATACGGCTATATTAAGCCGGAAATAGTTTCGGATGGAAATATAGTTATTGAAGAAGGTCGTCATCCTGTGGTTGAAAAAAACTTGCCGAGCGGAACTTTTGTGGGCAATGATTTGGATATAGGCGGCGAGACTCAAATTGCCATATTAACAGGACCGAATATGAGCGGTAAAAGCGTTTATTTAAGGCAAAACGCTTTAATCACCATTATGGCGCAGATAGGCGGTTTCGTTCCCGCTAAAGCCGCTAAGATTGCGATAGTGGACAGAATAATGACAAGAATAGGTTCGCAAGACAGAATGGCTAAAGGCGAGTCCACCTTTATGGTTGAGATGAGCGAGATGTCTTCAATATTAAAACTTGCCGGCCCCAAGAGTTTGGTTCTTTTGGATGAAGTCGGGCGGGGAACATCCACCTTTGACGGTATTTCAATAGCCTGGGCTATCGTTGAATATCTTTATAAGCCCGCCCCAAAAAATGATATGGAAAAGGCTCAGCCCGGACCTAAAGTGTTATTTGCCACGCATTATTTTGAATTGACCGAGCTTCCCCAGACTTTTAACGGGATAAGAAATTTTAATGTTTCAGCCAAGGAATGGACTAATTCCGAGGGAAAGACGGAAGTGGTTTTTTTACATAAAATAGTTCAGGGGCCCGCCGATAAATCTTATGGCATACATGTGGCTCAGCTTGCCGGGCTTCCCGATGCCTGCATAGAAAGGTCAAAAGAAATATTGAGAGAGTTGGAATCTAAGAATTATATTGAAGTTAAACAGCCTGAAAAAGATGTGACTCCCATGTTGCCGATATTTTCTTCTCATCCCGTTGTGGATGAAATTAAAATGGCGGATCCCGATAATCTAACGCCTATAAAAGCTCTTTCACTCATAGCGGAGTGGAAAAAAAGACTAAACGGTAAATAAATAATAGTTTTAATTTGGAGCGGAAATTGGTGGTAAAGTTTTACGCTCACTTGAACACTGATGGGTGTCCGTAGCAAACCTTCGAAAGAATAGTCCACTCTCCGCAGGTTTTTTAATTAAGCGACCTTCGGATTTTCCACCAGCTCCGGAACTTAGTCGAAAACAAGGTTTTCTCCCTCAAACATCCTCGCTGTTCCAGTGGAATTCGCTACAAATCCTTGGTCAAAAACCCAATATCGTTCGCAGCAAAATCTTTGCCGCAATTTCCCCTTTTATCTTTTTTTTGTAGAAAGTGACCCACCTGTAGAATTGAATCCCACCCTCAAGGTAGGTTTTTATAATAAGGAAATCCCCGATAGAATTGATATATTGTTTTAACAGGGGATAAAAATATGAAAACATTTAATATTATCGCATCACTAGCATTAATGCTTATAACAACTGTTGTTTCGGCTGAACAAATAGAAAAAATTTCTTTAAAAAGTTTTGATAAGTTCGTGATGGAAACTGTTGTGGAAATGCCTGACGGATTTAAAAATGCCGATGTTAAGAAAGTTGTAATTTTTCTTCATGGCTCAGGGCCGCAAAATATGGATGAAGATTTAACCAAAATATCCGCTCCCGGAGTGAAAAATCTTTTTTTTGTAGATGTTTCAAAAGAATTTGTTAAGGCCGGTTTTGCCGTGATTCGTTATAATAAAAGATCATTTGAGGTAGGAAGAAGAATTCGCGCTGATAAAGACTTTATAAAATCAAGAATCTATAAAAAATATGAGAAGAATATTTTGAAACACTTTGTAAAAGACGCGCGGTATTATGCCAAGTGGGCGCAAAAGCGATTTCCAAAAGCTAAGATATATTTCCTTGGTCATAGCCAAGGAGCAAGTGTGGCTCTTTGGGCCGCCAATGAAACTCCCGAAGTGGATGGCGTAGCGCTCATAGGTTTTGCTCCGCAATCTTTGGATACCATTTTGTTTGTTCAAACGGTATATCGGCCTCTTTGGATTTTTGAATCATTGGATGAAAACAAAGACGCTCAATTGGATAGAAAGGAGCTTATGGGAGAGGGGAAATACCGGAAAAGTTTTTTATACCAAATGCCGATTATAGATCTTAATAAGGATGAAAAATTACAAAAGTCAGAATTTATGGCGGGCAATTTGTCCAATGTTTTTATGGATATGGATCCGTCTTTAAAAAGTTTTCGAGCGGATATTCTTTCCTATCCCACACAGGCTGAAATTATAAAAAATTCAAAATTCAAAATAGCTTTTTTTCAAGGGGAGCTGGATAATCAGACTCCGTCTTATAATGCTAAAGCCGTTCAGCTTCTTAATAATATTGTTTGGAAGAAAGATAATTTGTTTTTTCACTTTTTTCCCGGATTGGGACACGCGCTTGATAAAAGGAAAGATTATAATGATTTAATTTTTCAGAAAATTGATTCTGTCGCGTTGAAAGAGATGGTTTCCGAATTGGATGGTTTCTGGAAATAAATAATTAGAGAATAGCGTATAGAGGTTAAAGATTAGAGGAGATTGTTGGCAAAGTTTTACGCTTATACCTTACGGGTCCTGTCAGTAAGTTTTCCGTCAGGGACGGGTCTCCTAGAGGTCACGGCTGTCCCAAGAAAAAATAGAAAACCCTCCGTTAATGGTAAGATGTTTCTACTAAGAAAACACTTTTACCGACGGAGGATTCCCTATGTCCCATTATAGCACATTGTTTTCACATATATTATCGGAATTACCCAGACATCATTTTGAAACTC
>DAOWCC010000273.1 GCA_030639665.1 Elusimicrobiota bacterium
CATTTTTTTATTTATATTTTAAGCTGTCTTATGTTCTTGGGTTTTGTTCGTTTCCGCTTTGACAGGCCAAGCAGTATCTTGCCTGAGGAATAGCTTTAATGCGAAGTTTTCTGATGGGTTTTCTGCAATATTCGCATAAGCCGAAAACACCGTTATCTATTCTTCTGAGGGCCGCGTCCACATCTTCAAGCATGGCTATTTCATTGCCTGAAAGTTCAAAGAACATTTCCTTATCCAAACTTTGACTCGCTATATCTATAACATCGCCCGTATCGTGTTCAACGAGATCCAGCTCTTTTTTGGTTTTTACTATATTGGCGAGGGATATTCTCAGTTCTTTAAGTTGTTTTGTTATATCTCTCAGTTCTTTCGCGCTGAATAAATCCTTGGCGTCAACGGCCTTTTTTGACCTAATGGGTTTTATGGAGCGAGTGATTTTTTTAGCCGCGGCTTTTTTAACTTTAGCTTTAACGGGGTTTTTAGGTTTGGCTTTAACGGTCGTTTTAACTTTTGCTTTAACCGTTTTTTTTGTTTTCAAATTCTTTTTTGAAATTATTTTTTTAGCCGCGGTTTTGCTTTTTTTTATCTTTTTCTTAGTTTTTAATTTTGACATGGTTTTTTTCCTCTTTTCTGTAAGATGTTGTAAAGAACATCGGTTTGTTTTTTCTTATGACTGTTTTATTTTTTGCCATAAGGGTTCTATGATATTTGGGGATGCTGAAAATTCCGTTTATTGTTTCGCCGTCTATAAATTCCAGTTTGTTTTTAAATTTTTTCGCTATAAGTTTATCTATTTTGCCGGCATTGATTATTGCCGGATCCATCGTCTTATTATCCGTGCAAAAAGTGAAGGCCCAAGGCATATCATAAGACGGTATATAAACTATATAAGAGCGGACAATTTTGAATACTTTTTTTAAAGTATTGTTGATAGCCGGATGCAAGCTGAACTGCAAAGGCGTGCCGGGCCCGGTTTGCGCGGCAAAGATTCCGTTTTTATTGAGCTTTTTCTTTAGGGTTTTATAAAATTCAAGGGTATACATTTCAAAGGCCGGACCTCCTTCCAGAGGGCTTGGCAGGTCCGAATAGATTATGTCAAATTTATCTTTTGTTTCTTCCACGAATTTTTTAGCGTCATCCACGATAAGATTCATTCTTTTGTCATTAAAAGAGCCGCAATGCCATGAAGGCATGAATTTTTTGGCGAATTGTAATATTTCAGGATCAATATCGACCATGGTTAATTTTTTTATGCTTTTGGCGTTTAAAATATCTCTGGCGGTCGCTCCCTCTCCCCCTCCCAATATTAAGGCTGTTTTGGGATTCGGATGCGCTATAATGGAAGGGCAGACCAGAGATTCATGATAAAAAACCTCGTCGAATTTGGAAGATTGGGTTTCTCTGTCTATTATCAGGCATTTGCCGAAAGTATGGGTTTCAACCAAGGTGGCCTTTTGAAATTTAGTTTGAGATGTGCCGAGAACTTTTAGGACCTTGTGGGCGTGGAATTCCCCTTCATTGAACCATTCGATAAACCAAGAACCTTTTGGAAGTTTTGTATTGCCTGTTTTTATCCAATCAAATCGCTCCATGCCGGTTTTGTTTTTTTTCATTTGCTTATTATA
>DAOWCC010000254.1 GCA_030639665.1 Elusimicrobiota bacterium
ACTTCCTTTATAGGCGTATTCTATGCCTTATTCTTTTTGGGCTATTCTTCAAGTATGATAGGGATGCTGAGTATGGTTATGTTAATCGGTCTTGCCGTAAACAATGCCATTTTGCTTATAGATTATGCTTTGATGAAAATAAGGGAAGGAGTGGAAATAAAAGAAGCTTTATGGCTTGCCGCAGACCGGAAATTCAATGCCATATTAATGACAACCATCGCCGTTATACTGGGACTCTTGCCGCAATTCGCTTCCATCAGCGAGATGAAAAAATCAATGTCCGCGGTTATGATTGGCGGAATGATAGGCTCAATTTTCTTTACTTTTGTTTTCGTGCCGGTAGTGTTTATGTATCTGGAAAAAATTCAGCTAAAGAGATTATTTTCCCGAAAGAGTTAAACGCACCTACAACAACATATTAATTGTGTTTATAGGTGAGATTATCGGCAAAGGTTTACGCTCACTTCTCGCAGGTTTTTTAATTAAGTGACCTTCGGCTTTTCCGCCAGCTCCGGAACTCGGGCAAAAGACATAGCTTTTACCCTCAAACATCCTCGCTGTTCATAGAAGAATTCGCTACAAATCCTTGGTCAAAAACCCAAAGTCGTTCGCCGCAAAATCTTTGCCTCAATTATTTTTTCCTTTTTTGTATTTAGAAATATCCCACCCTATTTAAGATAAATCCGAATTACCCCAACCTACATAAGGAAAGTCTTAAATTCTTTTTTATTTCCTTCCCTACTCGTCTAATTCCCGCCATTACTGCATCGGCGGGTCTGCCTCGGCATGATATCAGACTTATTTGATAATATTCCCCGCTCCCATTCTATGCGCCTAAGCAAACTTTTTACCACCAATATCACTTCACTACAAGGTTTATTCTTTTCCACAAAAGCATCAGCCTGACACGCATTGTAGGCACTACTTATAAATTCCGAATATCCGCTGAGTACGACAATGGGAATTTTCGGAAAATGTTCATCGGAGCGAACTTTTTTACATATATCAAATGCCGTTCCATTTTTAAGATAATAATCTAAAAGAAGCGCATCAAATTTATTTTTCTTAATTAATTCAAAAGCCTCAAAACAGCTTTCAGCCGTATAAACGGAAAATCCGGCCAAACAAAAACTTTTTTCCAAGACATAAAGAGCCGCCTTTTCATCTTCGACTATCAATATAGTTTGTTTCCCCATTTTATCCTACCCAAAAAAAATATATTATTTTACTATCAAGTTGACCTTCCCCCAAAAAAACCTCCAAAGTTCAGAATCTACTCGTCAGCATTAAATGAATATCATTACGAGTATAAGTGATTGTATTAATATCCTTTATATAACGACCGGAAATATCAACTGAAAAACTTTTGCTGAAATTATATCCTAACCCTACCGCATATGTACCGGTTTTTTCATCTTGTTCACCATCTTCCTTAGCGCAAGAATGCTGAAAAGAACCTCTTAAAACCAATTTTTTCATAGGGAAAATTTCCATTCCTACTGTGGAATATTGAGTAATAACATCATTATCCCAATTAATACGCTTAGCCTCCACACCAATAAGCGAATTTTTCATAAGTTTTAATGTAGTGCCAACGGTTATTACATCTATGATGGAACTAGAATTAGAATACTCCGCTCCGTTACGCGTAGTTTTGTAATTTGTATGATGATTTGAATATTCCGCTCCAAGATTTATCGGCAATTTTGATGGTGTCCATAAAAACCGGACACCAAACTCTTTCCATTCTTCCGTTCTCAAATAATTATTTACTCCACTTTGCCAATCTTTTTCCAACGGCATAATTGAAGCGCGAAAACCGACTTTAAATCTATTTGAATCTATTACAACCTGAGCACCATATTTAGAACCTAGATACTCATCAAAATTAACACGATCCACGGTCACGCCAATAGCAGACTGACCAAGTTTAACAGCCATAGCTGCCCCAACAAACTGATAAGTGCTTTTATAGACGCCCATTATTACATCGGAATATTTTCTATAATGCAAATTACTATTTGAGTGAAGCCCTATAAGTAAACCACCGAATGAGTGTCCCCAACCAACGCCTATACCTAAAATTTCATTCGTTCTGGTGTAAGAAGTATACTCTGTTTCTTTGGCACGAAACATTCCCTCTAACTCAAAATGTCCGAACCTGCCG
>DAOWCC010000078.1 GCA_030639665.1 Elusimicrobiota bacterium
AAGGAATATGTATTGGGGTCGGATTTCCTTAGCTCTTCAATTCCGGCAAATAACTTGTTCGCGTCTTCTATAATGGCATCTCCAAGTAAACCGGAATAATTTGCGTTTCCTTGAATGGTATTCACCGTTATATGAAGGAGTATTGCCGTTACTTTGATTTTTGTTGAATCTATGAAGAGTTGTTTATAGTTTTTCGTTTCCAAGTCGCGTCTAAGCGCTTTTGTGAGCGTAAATAAAGTGTCCGAATGAAAATTAACTTTCTCAAGATATTGTGTCGGCACCGTATTTGGATTAATCATGTTTTTTAGCCCAAGATTCACTCCTTTCATTTTAATTGAAATAGCCGTTGCTTCAATAAGTGAGATGCAGTGAACAGGCCCCGTTATATCGGCGGATTTTTGGGCTTTAATATTTACAGGAATAGCCATGTCTTGAAAGTCAAAGGTTTCTATTGCCGAAGCGTTTTTATATTCAAGCGCCACTGAAGCTTTGAGAGATTCATTTTTAAAAGCATAAGCGGGGGTGATAAGCCCCGTTATTAAAATTGCCGTGAATAGTTTTTTCATCTTATTTTTCTCCGTTATAAGTTTTTTAAAGCTCTTACTAAAAGTGTAATGCAATCCGAGATGATTCAACAGGTATAAAAGCCCCTTAATTTTTAAAAAATAGGCCTATATTAAAATAGGTCCTTTGGAATGCCGTGTTTAAGTTAATAATGAAAGAGTTGGGAGTCTTAGAGTCGCAAACAGCTTGACAGCCGGGCGGCTAGACAGCGGGATAGCTGAAAAACAGTTGAACAGATAGTGTTTAGTTTCTTGTGTGTGGTCTGTGACAAACCTTCTTTAAAGAAGAGTCTTATGGACTCCAATGCGGGGTATAGCTGTGGCCGTCTATTTCCGTCAAGAGATGTTGAGCGCTGCCGTCAACATCCATAATAAAAAGTTCCTTCTTTTTATTTCTTGTGCTGGAAAACACTAAAAATCTTCCATCCGGCGACCATGACGGGTTTTCATTTGAACCGGAATTTATCGTTAATCTGTGTTTAATATTTCCCGTTAAATCGGTAAGAAAAATATTCATTTTTTCTTTGCGCGATTTTCTGCCCGCGAAAGCTATCCATTCTCCGGTAGGCGACCAAGCCGGCGAATCACACCAATTAAAGCGCGTAAGTTTTCTTGTTTTGCCGGTTTCCAGATTCAATACATATAATTGAGGATTGCCCGAACGGTCTGAAACAAAAGCTATTTGTTTTCCGTCGGGAGAATAGGTCGGCGATGAGGCCAATGAAAAGTTTTTTAGGAGTTTTTTCAGTTTTCTCGTTTCTTTGTTTAAAAGATAAATATTCGGGTTTTTTCCCATTGAAAGCGTCATTACCATTTTATTGCCGTCGGGAGAATTTCCGCCCGGGATATTTAAGCCTTGAAATGTTATATAGGGCTTGATTTTTCCGGCCAATAAATCAATTTCAAACATATCGGGGTTCAGATATTTATAGGAAGTGTAATATATTTTATTGCCGTCGTGAGACCAGCGCGGAAGCAAATTAATGCTCCGTGTATTTGTCAGTTTTAAGAGGTTTTCTCCGTCATAATCAATTATAAAAATTTCTTTATGCTTTGTGGAATTATTGGAGAAAGCTATTTTGGAATGAGCGATGCCAACCTTTCCGGTTATCTCTTTTACTATATCATCGGAAAATAAATGCGCGCCCCTCCTCAAACCCCGCATTTCTCCATGATAATGTTTTTCAATCAGAAGTTTTTTATCAGCGAGTTTGTAGATTTGAGCTTTCAATGTCCACACAGCGCCGGTAGATGACGCTTTCGCGGTTATAAAATAATCGGAACCCAGTTTGCTCCAATAGGAAAGTGTCTTTTTATTTATAAATATATTGGCAAGGCTTAGGGGGGATTCTTGCAAATCAAAATATCTTGAACGCATTAAATCTTCGCGGACTATGTCTCTTATTTCGGCCGCTACGCGCAAGTCTTCTTTGCTTTTTGTATTTATCGGCAAAAATTGCGCCAGCGCGAGATTTGTTTTGCGGTATTCTTTATCCTGAGAGACTCCGATATAAATACTTGTTTCGCCGTAGGCTGATGAGAGCGATAAAATGGTTAGCAGAGCTGTGAGACAGATTTTAATCATCTAATTATTTTGTCGAGGTTTTCTTTTTTGAAGAAGCCTTCTTTTTAGATTTTTTAGGCTTTTTAGCCTTTTTGTTTAATTTGGAGATATGCTTTTTTGCCAGCTTCGCTTCCGCGGAATTCGGATAATCTTTGATGACGGATTTAAGATATCGCAAGGCTTCATCTTTTTTATTTTCCGGAAGTTTTAAGAGGGATAAGGCGTATTTGATTCTGGCTGACGGCACTCTGAAGTATTCGGGATATTTGTCCAAAAGATTGGCATAGCTTATAGCCGCGTCTTTCCATTTTTTCTTGGCGTATAAAGATTCGCCGAGATTATAGTACGCCCCTTTGACTAATTCGCCTTTTGGAAATTTTGATATGTATTTTTTGAAGCCATAGACGGCGGAGTCATAGTTTTTATTGCTCATGCTCGAATAGGCGTCATTATAAATTTTAGCGGGCAAAAAGTCTTGCTTAACTTCATCTTGTTGTTTTTGTATGTTTTTACCCAATTTGCTTACCTTGTTTCCTATATTGGAATCCATTACTTGTAAATTGCGGTTGAAAGAGGTTATTTGTTGGGATACATCATCCATCTTCTCTGAAAAAGCGTTAAGATTTTGAGATAAATCTTCCATTTTAATGGCGAGGTCCGCCTGGTTTTTTTGCATATTGGCAAGGCTTGAATTTAAATCATCCATTTGACTCTGCATTTGAAGCATATCATGCTGGGTTGCCACGCAACCGGATAAAATAAAAGCTGTCGGTATGAGTATAAAAGTTTTTAAGCGGTTCATGTATTATTGATTCCTCACCTTGGTTTCGGATCTTCTGTTTTGTGCCCAGCAAACTTCAGTTTCATCCATGCAGGACGGATTTTCTTCTCCGTAAGAAATAGTTCCCATGGCGCTTTCCATTATACCGAGACGGATATAATAATCTCTAACTTGCTTGGCTCTCTTTTGGCCCAGGGCAAGATTATATTCAATGGTTCCTTTGTCATCGCAATGTCCTTCAACAAGAATAATCCATTCTTTATGCGATTTTATTATTTCGGCGTTCGCGCTCAGGATATTTCTGTTTTTGTCGGATAGATTGTATTTGTCAAATTCAAAGAAAATCGTCTGGATATTTTCTTGCTCTACAAACTGAGTTCCGCGGATATTGGCTTCGGTGTTTAGCATATCAATAGTTTCTTCTATGTCGATGGCGGGAATAGTGATAGTGTCTTCCTCACCTGTCGCATCGGCTTTCTTAATATTTTTTTTACTGCAGGAAGAAATGACAAGCGTAAACATAAAAGCGCAAGCCAAAATAGATAGTTGTTTAATTCTCATTTACTAAGCCTCCAAAAATCCGCGTTCATTATAAATTATAGTACGACTAATAATATATAAAACTTTTTATATATAAACAATAGTATTTTACAAAGTTTGACAGCGCGGCAGTTCGACAGCGCGGCAGTTTAGGAAGAAAACTTCTGATTTATCAGTTTTAAGAGGTCCTGTTTATTAGAGAGTAGATAAAGTTTTTTAAATCATCTTTCGCGGTGTTTGAGGGCAGTTCGTCCATGGCGGGCGCGATATCGTCTATCATTGATTTTGCCGTTTTTCTGGCTTCGTCGGTAAATTGTCCTGTTTTAACCGTTTCGGCTATTTCAAGCGCTATGTGAATATTCGCGGAATTTTCATTTTGAAGTTTGGCGACTTTATCTTTAATTTTATTGCCGCAGGCCTTGTCATTCATAGCCAGAATAAGAGGCAGAGTTATTTTACCGGCCGTAATATCCTTTAAAATATTTTTATCCAAGGAACCGTTTTCACTTTCAAAATCCAGCGCGTCATCAACTATTTGAAAGCCTGAACCGACAGATTTGGCTATGAGTGAACAGGGCCCAATCAGTTCAATTTTATCTGACGCTGAGCATACGGCTATGGCGCACCAATTAAAAATGGAAGCGGTTTTAAGAGAAATTATCTTATCGTATTGGGCGCGGGATATTTTTTTGTATTTCAAATTTTCTTCAAGAAGCGCGCCTTCGGTCATCTTTTTAACGGAGCCTACCAAAGTTTGGGCCGTTTCCGGATTTATTTTCATGGCGCAATCAAAGGCAAACGATACTATCAGGTCTCCAAGCAATATCGCGGTATTTGGGCCCATTTTTGAATTTATTGTCTTGAGTCCCCGTCTTAGGGAAGAGTCATCTATGCAATCATCATGAAGGAGGGAGGCGGTATGAATAAGTTCGGCGCAGATGGCGATTTCTTGCGCCAGACGCCTTTTAACCCCCAGCGTGTCGCCAAGCAGTAAAGTAAATTTCGCTCTTGCCGCTTTACCCATGAAATTAAACGGGTTTTTTTCCATATCGAAAACATCTTTATCAATGCTTTTGAAAATCTTGATAATCTCAGACTCTATTTTTTGCAGCGATGGATTTATATTGGCGGAAGTGAGCATGATAATTGAAAAGTATTTTATCATATTTAGAAAACCAGTCTAAGAGTCTTAGAGTCAAGAGTCACGGAGTCGATGTCTGTTTCTTGTTTTTATAACGCAATAAACGCTATACACGCCATTAACGCGTATTGCTGTTGTTAATTGTTGTTCTGTTAACGCTATCAACGCTACTAACGCGAGAAACGCTATTAACGCGTATTCTTTCTTTTATTGATATAATTTGATTACCATACAATGAAATTTCAAAATGCCATAAAAAAACAAATTCTTAGATGGAGGCGGGCTTATATCTTAAGTTCCGGTATTGATTTTGTAGCGGGAATTTTAGCGATTGCTTTGGGTTTTGTCTTTGTTTTGTCTTTAATGGATGCTTTGTTTTATTTTCAAGTTCGCGTTAGGCAAGCGCTTTTTATTCTTCTCATCGGTTTTTTGGCGTATGAAACATTGAAGGCGGTTAAAAAACTTTTTTATCATATCGAGCTTAAGAATTTTTCAGCGCTCCTATCGGACAAAGAGCCCGGTCTCTCAAAATATATAGGTCCCGCCATAAGTTTTATCTTAATGCCGGAATATAACAGTAAAGGCGTCTCCAAAGCGTTTGTTAATGAACATTTGGTTCAAACCGCCGCAAAGATTAAAAATGCCAAAAACATTAAATTTTCGCCTTTTGATGAAAAAAAGTTTAAATCAAAATTAATCGGAGGAATTTCTTTGGCTTTATGCCTTGCCGCCGTTTGGCTGATAAATCCTCTTTCAGCTCAAAGGATAGTCTTGCCGTTTTCAGGAGCTGATTTTGAAAATATTTTGACAATCAGTCCTCAAAACAAAACCGTATTGCGCGCCAAAAGCGTTTTAATAAAAGTCTCATGGGAGAAGAAATTGGGCATTGTTCCGGTTTTGCAAATAAAAGAAAACGGTCATGGGTGGGTGAGCGTAAATTGGGATAAGCAAAAATTATTTGATTGCGAATATAATATTCCTCGGTTGACGCGCGATACGCGCTATAGGTTAAAGTACCGCTCAATGAAAAGCCGCGAATACCGGCTTCAAGTTCGTAATTATCCTCAAATCAAAGATATAAAATTTACCGTAAAAAGTCCCGTTTATTTGAAAGGCGGTCCAGGGGGCTCGGATAAAATGGGCGGAGATATTTCTTATTCTTATATTCCCGCCCGGATAGCGGTATTGGAGGGGAGTAAAATTTCAATCAAGGCTTCAGCCGATAAAAGAGCTTCTAAAATTGTTTTGCGCGCCAAAAGCGCCTCAAATGATAGGAAGATAAATTTTTTAAAAAACAAGGAAGATGATTTTTTAATGGCCATGAGTGTTTATGAGGATATGGATATTGAATTTGAAATTTTCGCGGATGACGGTTTGTCCAATCTTCAAAAAACAATTCAAAAACTAAGCATTGTTAAAGATTTGCCGCCGGCGGCCGATATTTTGTCGCCTTTATTTGAAGTTGAAATGCCAAGCGGCGGCGGGATTAAAATTGTCTATCATGCCAAAGATGATTTTGGTTTATCTCAAATAAAGCTTAGGTCGGAAATCAGATTTAATGGGAAAGTGTCCGGGAAATATAATTCATTAAAGGATTTGAAAAGCTTTGGGAGAAAAAACATAAGAGAGTTTATTGGCGAGACTTATGTGTTTTTTCCGAATTTCGCTGAGGATTTTGAAATATATTTTTATTTAAGGGTTTTTGATAATTTTCCCGCCGGTGCCGATAATTTCAGATGGACGGAATCATTGCCCGTTAAGGTGAAAATAAAGAACTTCTACAAAAATCATATTGAGGCTTTGAAAAATCTTGCGGATATGAAACATAATTTCGCCAAAATGCTGGAAGCTGAGAAGAAAGCGGCGTTTGATATTTCAATGGCCGGCGCTTCGTTTAAGACTTCGGATTTTTTGAAGCGCTGGCAAAAGTTTAAAAAACTTTCAGAGAAAGCTTTTTCAAGTTTAAACCGCGATCCTTATTTTAATGAGGGGCTTAAAAATGAGTATGAAACGCTTAATGACGATATAGGCTATATGTCGGAAACTGTGGCGCGAAAGGCCGTTCAGGAGTTTAAAGGACAATATTATAAAAAAGCCGTCGACACGCAAAAATCCATGGCCTCTTTTCTTAAGCGAGGCTTGCGTAAGATGGATGAAATATTAAGCAATCAAACAGCGAAAGATTTTGAATTTAAGGCTGAAGATTGGGAAAATTCGCTTTCAAAAATAGATGAAGCTCTTTCTCAATCGCGCGAAGGCAAGATTGATGAAAAATTATGGGAGGATCTTTCTGAAATTATGAAAACTCTTGCCATGGAAATGGCTTCAATGAGAAAGATATTGTCCGAGCAAAAGTATGAAGAGTCTTTTGGAGAAAAAAAGAGATTTCAAATTCCCATAAACAAAGCGTCAAGTTTGGCAGATAAACTGCAAAAAGCCTTAAAAAACAGGAATCTTAAAGAAGCTCTAAACTCGGCAAAAGCTCTGCTTGAAGAAATAAAAAAAACCCGCCGGGTTTTTGGCGAATATTCGGATTTCATGTCATCAATGCAAGGCGGGGGCGAGAAAATAAAAAAACTGCAAAAAATCAAAGAATTATGGAATGATTTAAGAGATAAGGAAGAAGAAGTATTTTCAAAAAATACTGTTTTTACGGATAAGCTTATTTCCAAGGTCAATATAAAAAGAAAAGAGACGCTCAAACAACTCATAAAATTGTCATCCAAAATAAACCAAACCGCTTCCACTTTGGGAGTGAAAGCGGTTTTTATAGGGAAATTATCTTCCACTCCCGAAGTGGGGGCGGTTATAGGGTGGAGGAAGAGTTTAAAGAGTAATCTTGAGATTTTAGAAAAAGATTCATTGGAGGAAAAATCTCCAAAGGTTCAAAGTCTTATAAAAGAAGTGAATTTTAGTTTTCTCCTTTCAAGCGCGATAGAGCATGATGAGAGATTTTATGATTTAAAAGATAAAACTTTTTTTAGCGATTCTGCCGATATTCAAAGGTCTATTGTTTCCGATGCTTATAAGCTTGAAAAAGAAATAAGTGATATAAAAAAAGACTTTTTAAAATTTTCCATTAAAGCTCAAAAACATCTTTTGAAAGCCATTGATGAGATGAAAGCGGCTGTTTTGGCGCTTAATGCTTATGATATGGACAAAACCTTGGCTCATCAGCTTAAAGCGCTTGAGCAATTGGATGCTTTGGGAGATATGATTAATGAAAACATGAGGAAACAAAAAAAGATGTTATCATCCAAAAAAAGAGGAGTTTCCGGCCCCAAATCTTTTGGCGCCGGGTCCGGCGGAGGCCCGGGCGGCTTAAATAAAAGCGGCGTAAAATTGCCTAAAGAAGGGGTTTATCCTTCTTCCAAAGAAATCAGGGAAAAAGTAATGCAGTCTCTTAAAGAGAAATATCCACAAAAGAAGAAAGATACTATTTTGGATTATTTACGCGATATATCGGAATAAATTTTAGAGGATTAGAGGACTAGAGGATTGGATGACTAGCAACTCCTGCAGATGTGTTCTCTTGGGAGCTAGAAATAGTTTTGGGGCTTATGCTTTTCCAGATATCAGTTTATTTAAACTTTCAGTTTTGTGGAGTGTTATTGCCGGTCATCCAGTTTTCTGATCTTCCAGTCCTCATTTTTCCGCTGTATCCAAAGTCACAGTGGTTAATTTTTCCCTATGGGCATTGTTTTGCTGTATCTAAAATCACATATTTTTTTGTTGACATATATTAATAAAGACACCTATAATATGGGCAGGGTGCAGTTCAAATTTATTATAAAGGGTTTCTAAAATTTAAAAATCTTAAGTTAAGAAGGGAGTCTATTAATGAGATATATAATTTCCTTACTCACCATATTATTCTTAAGCAGTTTGGCAAACGCGGCTTATGTATTCAATTCCAGAGGCTGGGTTGAATATAAGAAAGAAGGAACAAGCCAATGGAAAAGAATTTCTTCGAGATCACGGCTGATTATTAAAGAGGGAGACCAGCTCAGAACCAAGAGAGCTTCAACCGTTCAAATTTATATGGATGACGGCAGTAAAATACAGCTTGCTCCAAGATCATCCTTCAAGCTCAGGGCCGAGAATAAAAAAGAAACTTCTCTCGGTCTTTTCTTTGGCCGTATTCGTTCCTGGGTAAAAAAACGAGCTAAAAAATTTGAAGTAAGAACTCCGTCGGCCGTTTGCGCGGTCAGGGGAACGGATTTTTCCGTCGCGGCCGATGCCAGTGGCAATACCAGAGTTGAGGTTTATGGCGGCAGTGTAATGACAGGAGACGCTTCGGGGAAATCTGTTTTGGTTAAGCCGGGCGAAGTGGTGTCGGTTAATGCCAAAGGTCTTGGGAAAGTTAAAAAAAATCCCGCCGGTCCGGCCAGCATGGAATCGGCCATAGGCGAGGCCAAATTATTGGCCAAGAAAGAGCTTTATAATGAAATTTCCAAAGAAAGCGTTTTAAAAGCGGCTCAAGCCGAAATGCAATCGGCGGAATATAAGGCGAGAAAAGTGGCCATAGACGCTTACGGTTATAGAGTCAGAATGGAAGAATATGTTATCAGGCCTCAGACCGATCAATTTAAATATGTGGTGTTGAATTCCAGAGATGACAGGTTTGATTTCGGCAAGATGATTTTTACTTTTAATAAAGATTTACCCAAAGATTTATCTCTCGCGACCGAAAATATGATTAGCTCCACAGCTGACGCGGCGCCGGAATGGTATTTAACCGATATGAACAGTATAATGAGCAATACTCAGGACAAGGTTACGGAAAATGCCACGGGCGGAGCCATGGTGGAGTCTTCCGACCAATGGTCATTGGTTTTTAATGAATATTCTTTTTATGCCGCGGGCCCCGATGAGGCTGACTTAAACGGAGGCATGGGCAAATGGATCTGGACAAAAAATAATTACAATATTGCCACGGGAGCTATCGCTTCAGCGTCTTATTTGGGTTCATCGGGTTTAATTACCACCACTAGCGGTGATATTTTTCACAATACTCAGAAAAATCAATTTGCTGATGTTGATAGCACTTGGATACAAGCTGAGGATTTTCTTTTGTTTGATGACGGGCGCATAGCGTCCGCCAATGATTTTTCTTTCGGCCTTGGCGAAACCATGGATACCGTTACCGATGAGCTTAATTTTGAAAGAGTCTACACAAGTTCATTATTTGGCGGCAGAAAGATTGATATGGTATATTCCGCGAAATTTCTTAAAAGCGTAGGTTTATTAAGGTTTTAATAAGTTTTTTTGATTCTGTTCTGTATCACTGTCGCGCTGTTGTCTGTCGCGCTACTATTAGGAGGAAATATAAATGCGTTTTAAGTCTATAATGGTTTTTGTTTCGTGTATTTTAAGTTCAAGTGTTTTGTTCGCTGAAGTTAATATAACCCCGGTCATGAACTTATCCTTAATGGGTGGAAAATATTATATTGACGGCGATGCCACTTCTTTTGAGGGAAATGCCAATCTTTTTATGTCTCCAAATATAAAAATATCGGATAAACATGAATTTGTTCCCGTATACGCGGGCTATTATAGCGGAGTTCAAGATATCCAAGAGCTTGCCGGAGGCGGAATTTTAACAAGAGAAAGGCAAGGGCATGCCCTATCATTTAAATATGTTCGCAGTAATAATTTCAATAAGATAAAGCCCAGAATTTCTTATTCCAAAGAGCTTGTAAAAGAGACAAATGATGAAGAGTGGAGCGACGGTCTTTTTGATTATAATACCATGTCCTTAGGTATTGAATTTGAGCAGGAAAGGCCCTATGGAACTTTCAGTCAGTCCTATGATTTTTTCCAAGTAAAATATTCCAACTA